>NZ_JCADBK010000036.1:0-64431 GCF_059358955.1 Nonomuraea sp. CX421
GACCGGGTTGATAGGCCGGAGGTGGAAGCATGGTAACGTGTGGAGCTGACCGGTACTAATAGGCCGAGGACTTGACCACAAAGCTTTCTTGCTCGCGTCCACTAGGCAATTCTGAGACTGCAAACAGCGTTTGTTGTTTGTGTGTTTCATGGGGTTACGGCGGTTATGGCGGGAAGGAAACACCCGGTTACATTCCGAACCCGGAAGTTAAGCTTCCCAGCGCCGATGGTACTGCACTCGGGAGGGTGTGGGAGAGTAGGTCACCGCCGGACAATTGTTTGAGAAGGGCTCCACCGTTGGGTGGGGCCCTTCTCGCGTTTATGGGGGTTTTTCGCGTTCATCGGAGGTGCAGTCATGCGCTCCGATGAACGCGACATCGTGGCCAGGTGGCCCATGGAGCGGCAGGTCGCCGGGGCGCCGGAGCTCGGTGGAGGCCCACCTGAGGTTCGGGTCCCGACTTCCTGCCGCATGTCGTCGTGGCCGATCTGGGCGGCCTAACGAGCGGTTCTACGCGGTGGCGTGGTCCGGGCTGCCGGCCCGACTGACCTCGTATCTCGTGATGAACGTGGTCGAATCTGACACAGGCCCGGCCCATCGGCCGCCGTGCATGCTGGGTTACTTGGGCAGCACGAGCAGCGCGTCTCCGACGCTGCGCTCCCCGCCGTCCGACGGGCGGTTGACGACCTTGCCGCCCACGACCATCGCGGTGGAGCCGCCGCCGTCCAGGTTGATCGCCTGGGTGGCGCCGAGCCAGCGCATGAACCGCGCCGCCTCGACGAAGTTGGCCCCCACCGTCACGCCGGGCTGCCGGCCGTCGATGGTGGCGAGGATGAGGCTGCCGTTGCGGGTGGTGCCCAGCAGGGTGCGCGGGTGGCGGCGGAGGATCATGTTCATCGAGTCGTGGCCGTCGCGCTTGGCGGTGATCTTGGTGCGGCCGTTGCGGACGAGGCCCACGCCGCCGGCGATGACGTGCAGGTCGGGCGTGAGCTTGAGCGCCCTGCGCTTACGCAGGTCGACGACCTTGGTGTCGACCTTGACCGTCCAGCCCGCCCAGGCGTGTTCGTTCAGCCAGTCGGAGGCGGTGCCCGAGCCGTGCAGCACGCGCATCCCGCGAGGCACCGCGGCGCCCGCTGTACGCACGGTGACGACCTTGCCGGCTGGGTCGAGCACCACGTCGGTGCCGCCGTCGGCGGGCGTCTTGGCGCCGAACTCCTCGGTGTAAAGGAGCAGCTCGTCGGCCACGCCGGCCCGATTGACGCCGTTGACCTGGAGTTTGCCGCCGTCCTGCGAGATCGCGGTGACGGTGGTCGTGAGCTCGGTGATGCGGGCCGTACGGCCGCGGAGCACGACGGCGGAGCGGCCGGGGACGGCCTCGCTGAGCAGCTTGCCGGCGACCACGGAGGCGCCGACCGGCTCGCCCTGCAGGGCCTTGGCCGTGTGGATGTTGAAGAAGCCGCCGTTGACCGCGGCCAGCGCCTTGCCGGGCTTGGCCATCGAGGAGACCGTCTCGCGCTTGGCGACGCTGGTGCCGAGGGAGGCCGCGTAGGAGCCGCGGAACGTCCTGGCGTCGATCATCACGACTCTGGCGTCCCAGGGGCCGGTCGTCTCCAGGCCGTCGTCGCCCAGGTAGTCGACCTTGACCTTCAGGCCGGCCTCCTTGAGCTTCTTGGCCGTCTTCTCGGCCTCCTTCTTGTCCTCGAGCTTCCACAGGCCCACCCGGACCATGTAGACGGTCTGCGCGGGGGCGTCGGCGACCTGCGGGCGGACGACCTTCTGCACGCCGGCGACCTCGCCCGCGGCCTCTACCTCGGCGGCCTTCGCCTCCGCGGTCGCCTGCTGGCCGTAGTCGCGGCCGCTCGGCATCAGGACCGTCACGGTGTAGCCGTCGGTGGACTTGCCGGCCCGCACGTTGTAGAGGTCGACCCCGTACGCCACGCTCGTCACCGAGGTGGTGGCGGCGGAGGGCACGCCCAGCGGGAACTTGGCCGACGGGAACTTCACCGACAGTTGCTCCGCGGCGGCGACGGGCACGGTGGTGACCGTGAGAACGACGGCCACGGACAGGCCTGCGGCGAGGGTGCGTCGAGACATGAATACTCCAGAGGGCGGACAGCAATCCGCACCATCCTGGCGAGATCATGGTCAGGAAGTGAGTGAAACACGCCAAACGGTTGGCGAGGTTACAAGATTGACATCGAGCAGGACTGGCAAGTTTGATCAACCATCGACAATGGGTTCATGACCCGTGCCGGTATGTGGCGGCGACCGTGACCCCGACGGGGTGCGGGGCCTTACCGGGTTTCTCTGCGGAAGGACTCCAGGGCCAGCAGTGCAACGTGCAGCGACATGCACGACTCGACGTCGTCGAGGTCTGTCTCGAGGATGCGTTCGAGGCGGCGGAGCCGGTCGTAGAAGGCGGGTCTCGACAGGTGAGCCTTCTGGGCGGCCACGGCCTTGTTGCGGCCCGCGTCGAGGTAGACGCGCAGGATCCGGGTGAGGTCGCCGCCGCGCTGGGCGTCGTGCGCGAGCAGCGGCCCGAGCTCGCGTTCGGCGAACGTCTGCAGCCGGGCGTCGTCGCGCAGAAGGTGGAGCAGGCCGCGCAGGCGCAGGTCGGGGAGCCGGTAGAAGGGCCGGCCGTCGGGCTGGCGGACGGCGACGTCGGCCACCTGCTCGGCTTCGAGGAAGCTGCGCCGTACGTCCTTGATGGATTCGACTACCGAGCCCGCGGCCAGCACGAACGCGGCGCCGTGCTTCCACAGGGCGCGGAGGCGTTCGGCGAGGGTGGTCAGCGCGGGCTCGGCGTCCGTGCGGGGCGGCAGGGGCAGCAGGACCCCGACGCGGTCCTGGTCGAGCGCGCCGACGAGGGCGGGAAGCCGGGCGTCGCGGCAGGCGGCGGCGGTGGCCTCGGCCAGCTCGCCGAGCTGGGCCTGCCCGTCGAGGGCCTGCTCGATCGGGTCGGTGGGGCGGATCACCACGCTGACCAGCTTGCGGCCGGTGAGCGGCACGCCCACCGCGCGGGCGCGGGCGGCGGCCTCGTCGGGGTCGGCGTAGGCATGGGTGAGGATGCCGGTGATGATCGTGCCGTGCGCCTGGCGTTCGAGTGACTCCTGGTGGCGTTCGAGCAGGCGGCCGAGGGCGAGCGTGGTGGCCGCGCGCTCGGCCAGCACGAGGTCGCGTGGTGAGGGAGGCACGTCACAGAGCAGGATCAACCGGCCCCAGTCCTGGCCACGCGCGCCGACCGTGGTGACCAGCCAGCCCGAGGCGGCGTCGTACGCGGTGCGCTCGGCCGGGGCGACCGCCCTCGACCGGGTCTCCCAGCCGGCCAGCAGCGCGCCCGTGTCGCGCCCGGCGGACTCGCAGGCCAGCACCTGGTGGGCGAGGTTCTCCAGCAGGACGGGGCGGTTGGACAGCCGGGTCACCTGGGTGAGGACCTCGCCAGGGGAGGCGCCCTCGACCGACAGCTCGGTGAACACCTCGTGCAGCTGCTCCGAGGCTCGCAGCTCCTCCAGCTGGATGTCGATGATCCTGGCGTGGACCGACTCGGTGATCTGCACGAACGGCGTCTCGCGGCCGAGCACGATGAGCGGCAGCCCGTGCTCCTCGGCGCTCCTGACGACGGCTCGGGGCAGCTCGGTGACGAACCTGCGCCCCAGCTCGACGATCAGCCCGGAGGCTCCTACGGAAGAGAGCTCGGCGATGTAGGCGACCAGCTTCTCGGGGTCCTCGGGCAGCGCCACGCCGGTGGTCAGCACCAGCTCGCCGCCCCGGAGCAGGTGGGCGATGTCGACGATCTCGCCCACGTGCACCCACCGCACCTTGCTGTCCAGCCGGTCGGCGCCCGCGACCACACGGGGATTGCCCCGGCGGACGGTCTCCAGGGCGAGGACATCGGCGATGGTGGGGAGCACGGGCAGAGCCTATCCGATCAGCCTGTAAGATCGGTTATGTGCTGGTTTACACATTGAAGTCAAATCACTGGTAGAGATCCTCTTCGCGATACTCCCGCGCCGCCTCCTGCTCGCGTAGCTCCACCCGCCGGATCTTGCCGGAGATCGTCTTGGGCAACTCGCCGAACTCCAGCCGGCGCACCCTCTTGTACGGGGCCAGATGCCGCCGGGAGTACTCGAAGATCGACCGTGCGATCTCCTCGCCCGGCTCGAATCCGGGCGCCAGCGTCACGAAGGCCTTCGGCACGGCCAGCCGCAACGGGTCGGGGGCGGGCACCACGGCCGCCTCGGCGACGGCCGCGTGCTCCAGCAGCACGCTCTCCAGCTCGAACGGTGAGATGCGGTAGTCGGAGGCCTTGAAGACGTCGTCGGTCCGGCCCACGTAGGTGATGTAGCCGTCGGCGTCACGGGTGGCGACGTCGCCGGTGTGGTAGTGACCGTCTCGCATGGCCTCGCCTGATCCACCGACGTATCCGGTCATGAGGCCCATGGGACGGTCGCGCAGCGGCAGGCAGATCTCCCCGTCGTCGCCGGGCTCGCCGGTGACCGGGTCGAGCAGCACGATGTCGTAGCCGGGCAGCGGCCGGCCCATCGATCCGGGCTTGACCGGCTCGCCCGGGACGTTGCCGATCTGGGCGGTCGTCTCGGTCTGGCCGTAGCCGTCGCGGATCGTGATGCCCCACGCCTTGCCGACCTGGTCGATGATCTCCGGGTTGAGCGGCTCTCCGGCGGCGACGGCCGTACGAAGGGGGAGCCGCCAGGCCGTCAGGTCCTCCTGGATGAGCATCCGCCACACGGTCGGCGGCGCGCAGAACGTCGTGACGTGCTCGTCGCGCAGCACCTCCAGCAGGGCGCGCGCGGAGAAGCGCTGGTAGTCGTGGATCAGCACGGTCGCGCCCGCGTTCCAGGGGGCGAACACGTTGCTCCAGGCGTGCTTGGCCCAGCCAGGGGACGAGACGTTGAGATGCACGTCGCCGGGCCGCAGGCCGATCCAGAACATGGTCGACAGGTGTCCCACGGGGTAGGACGCGTGCGAGTGCTCGACCAGCTTGGGCTGGGAGGTCGTGCCGGAGGTGAAGTAGAGCAGCAGAGGGTCGCCGGCCCGCGTCGGCCCGTCGGGGACGAATCGCTCGGACGCCTGGTAGGCCTCGTGGTAGGGGAGCCAGCCGTAGGCGTCGCCCACGGAGATCTTGGTGTGTTCGCCGGCGCCGAACTTGCCGGCGTCGGAGGCGTTGGCGATGACGTGCGCGACCCCGCCGCGTTCGATGCGCTCGGCGATGTCCTGGGCGGTCAGCAGGGTGGTGGCCGGGATGACGACCGCGCCCAGCTTGATCGCGGCGAGCAGCGCCTCCCACAGCTCGGCCTGGTTGCCCAGCATGAGCAGGATCCGGTCGCCGCGTCGCACGCCCTGCTCGTGCAGCCAGTGGGCCACCCGGTTGGAGCGGGCGGACAGCTCGGCGAACGTGTAGGCGACCTTGCCGGTGATCTTGAGAGCGACCGCGTCGGGGGTCTCGGCGGCCAGCACGCCGTCGAACCAGTCGAGTGCCCAGTTGAACTCCGCCGGCTCCGGCCAGCGGAACTCCCGGCGGGCGGTCTCGTGGTCGGCCTCAAGCAGGAAGTCACGCGCCGCGCGGAAATCGCTCATGAACCGGATCCTGCTACGTGACCAGCCTGGCCTCAAGGCCATCGAGGATGGACACCAGCCCGAAGTCGAACGCCACCTCGCGCATCACCTGGGGATCCTCGGGTTGTTCGACGGCGAAGTCGGCCGCGAGGTCGGGGAAGTCTCGCGCGGCTCGCGCCGCGATATCGTGCATGGCCGGGATGTCGTAGCCCTCGCCCATCGAGGACTTCCAGGCGACCTCCGGGATCGTGAAGCCGTAGACGAAAGCGGTGAGCGTGGCGGTGGCGTAGTCGACGTCCGCGCCGCGGAATCCGGCGGTTTTCAGGATCCGGCGCATCCGGTCGGTGAGCGAGAGCGCACTGGGGCCGAGCGCGGGCAGCCGGCCGATCAGGTCGGCGGACCAGGGATGGCGGAGGATCACCTGCCGCATGCTGTGGGCCATGACGGAGGCGAACTCACGCCAGTGCGCGGTCTCCGACTCGGGCAGGCGCACCTCGGCCCACACCTCGTCGTAGACCAGCTCCAGCAGCTCGTCCTTGTTGGCGACGTACCAGTAGAGGCTGGTCGCGCCCGTGACCAGTTTGGCGCCGAGCTTGCGCATGCTCAGGCCGGGGAGGCCCTCGGCGTCGAGCAGCTCCATCGCGGCGCGCACGATCTCCTCGCGACTGCGGCCAGGAGTGGAGGTCTTGCGAGGTTCGCGGAGCCAGACGGAGGGGAACTGCTTGCCGGTCATCTTCCCAGGATAAAACCACTCGCACACTGTACGAGTTTTATCGTACGGTGTGCGAGTGAACTCGAACACTGTACGAGACCCCCGGCGGTGGTGGATTCTCGTCGTCCTCTGTCTCTCGTTGCTGGTCCTGGTGGTGGACAACACCGTCCTCATCCTGGCGATCCCGTCGCTGATCACGGACCTGGGCGCGAGTCCCGCCGACATCCAGTGGATCATCGACGCCTACGTGCTGGCCTTCGCCGGACTGCTGATCACCGCGGGGAGCCTGTCCGACAGGTACGGCCGCAGGCTGTTCCTGATCGTCGGCCTGGCCTTCTTCGGCGGCGCGTCGCTGCTGGCCGTGCTGGCCTCCGAGCCGTGGCAGGTGATCGGCGCGCGGGCGCTGATGGGCGTCGGCGGGGCGATCATGATGCCCTCGACGCTGTCGATCCTGATGACCGTCTTCGACGACTCCGAACGGCGCAAGGCCATGGCCGCCTGGAGCGCGGTCGCCGTGGTCGGCATGATCTCCGGCCCGACGCTGGGCGGGTTCCTGCTGGAGCACTACTGGTGGGGCTCGGTCTTCCTGCTGAACATCCCCATCGCGGCGGTCGCGATCGTGGCGGCCGTGGTGCTGATGCCGGAGACCCGCAGCGCCGGCCGGCGGATCGACCCCGTCGGGGTGGTGCTCTCCATCGTCGGCCTGACCTCGGCGGTGTACGTCATCATCGAGCGGGAGTGGAACGTGGCCGGCATCGCGCTGGCCGTCGTGGCCCTCACCGCGTTCGTGATCTGGGAGCGCCGCTCGCCGCACCCGATGCTGCCGCTGCACCTGTTCGCCGACCGTAACTTCAGCGGGGCGTCGTTCTCGATCCTGCTGATGTCCTTCGGGGCGGGCGCCGTGATGCTGATGCTGACCCAGTACCTGCAGTTCGTGCTGGGCTACGGCGAGATGCGGGCGGGGCTGGCGCTGCTGCCCTACGCCGTGGCCGCGGCCGTCTTCAACGGGGTCGGCGCCGCGCTCGGCCAGAAGGTGAGCAACCGGGTGCTGGTCGGGGTGGGCCTGCTGGTCATGGCGGGCGGCTTCGTGGTCATGGCGACCACCACCGGCTACGCGCCGCTGGCCACCGGCCTGGTGATCATGGGGATGGGGGCCGGGGTCGCCGGTCCCTCGGCCTACGCCTCGCTGATGGGCGCGATCCCGATCGAGCACGCGGGTGTCGGCTCGGCCCTCAACGACACCGTGCAGCAGGTCGGCATGGCCCTGAGCATCGCCGTCCTGGGCAGCGTCCTGGCCGGGGTCTTCACCTCGCGGATGCCGGCGGGCGCGCCCGGCGCGGCCCGGGAGTCGATCGGCGCCGCGCACGCCGTCGGCCTGCAGGGCCCCGCGAACGAGGCCTTCACCGTCGCCATGCACGTCGGCTCCTGGGTGGGCGCCGTGTTCTGTGTGGCCGCCGCGCTGCTCGCGGTGAGCGTGCTGCGCCCGGCCGCGCCCGTCGCCCGGGAGCCGGTGGAGGTCTAGCCGTCCTGCGGTCGGACAGCCTGGTGGAGGCGCGGCTCACGCATGTTCCGCAGGCTGTCCAGCTTGTGTGTCCGCTCGTCGTGGCCCACCTGTCTGAGCAGGTCGGCCACCGAGCGGTAGTGGCCGTACTCGGCGGCGTAGGTGCCCGGGTCGGGGACGCGGTCCAGGCCGGGGTTCTCGGCCACGAACGTCATGTACTCGTGCTCGGCGTGGTCCTCGAACTCCGCGTTGAGCCGGTAGCTCCAGTCGGGCCGGACCAGGAACAACATCCACGAGACGTGGTAGTAGAAGAACGAGATCAGCCAGGGCGCCGCCTTGTGCAGCAGCCAGGTCTGCCGGTGGCCGTGACGCTGCACGAGGTCCTGCATGATCAGTAGGTGCCACTGCTCGTTGTCCTGGTCGGCGCGGGCCTCCACGATGCGCTCGAAGACCCTGCGGGCCAGCGCCGAGCGGCCCGCGTGACGCTGGACGGCCCAGTAGCCCATCCGCTCCCACGCCTGGTAGGGGACGCGGGCGATGGTCTCCAGCATGGCGAACTTGGTGTAGGAGCCCTGCTTGCCGTACAGGAGGTCCACGGGCTTGAACATCATCCTGGCCAGCAGGCCGTACCTCATGCGGGGGGTGTCCAGGGTCTGCTGCTGGGCCAGGAGCAGTTGGTCGCGGTCGAGCTTCGGCGGGCCGGCGTGGGCCTCGGGCCGGTGGGTGACGGTGACGGTCATGGCCGTTTCTCCTCGGATCGGTCTCTTCGGTGATGACCTGATCGTGCTCGACCGGACCCCCTCCGGTCGTCGGCCCGTGGTGGGCTTCCGAGGTGCCTCTCGCGGGGTAGCGGCCCCCGGAGGCGTACGCCGGCAGACGGACGGGAGATCCCCTAGGGGATGCGGCGCGCCCCTGCGCATTGCGGAGGATTATCACCTAATGTCTAGACATAAGGTCATTAGGGAGCGGTATGGTACAAGCTGTAAGGTGAATTGTCCGTATTGCGACATATTGATGGTTAGGAGCACCGGCTGACAGCCGGGATACTCAAGACATGTCGGACCTCCTCGCGCGCCACCGGGCAGTCATCCCCAACTGGGTGGCCCTCAACTACAACGAGCCCATCGAGATCGTCAGCGGCAAGGGCAACCGTGTCGTCGACGCCGACGGCAAGAGCTATCTGGACTTCTTCGCCGGCATCCTGACCAACATGATCGGGTATGACGTGCCCGAGGTGCGCGAGGCGGTCGAGCGGCAGATCGCCACCGGCGTCGTGCACACCAGCACGGTCTACCTCCTGCGCGGTCAGGTCGAGCTGGCCGAGAAGATCGCCAGGCTGTCCGGCATCCCCGACGCCAAGGTCTTCTTCACCAACTCCGGCACCGAGGCGAACGAGACCGCGCTCCTGCTCGCCACCTACGCCCGTAAGAGCGACCAGGTGCTGGCCATGCGGCAGAGCTACCACGGCCGCAGCTTCGGCGCGATCAGCGTCACCTCCAACCGGTCCTGGAAGAACAACTCGCTCTCCCCGCTGAACGTGCACTTCCTGCACGGCGCCGACCGGCAGCTGGCCCAGTTCAGGGGACTGTCGGACGCTGACTACATCAAGGTGTGCGTCGACGACCTGCGCCACCTGCTGGCCACCGCCGTGTCGAACGACGTGGCGGCGCTGATCGCCGAGCCGATCCAGGGGGTGGGCGGGTTCACGATGGCCCCCGACGGGTTGTTCGCCGCCTACAAGGAGGTCCTCGACGAGCAGGGCATCCTGTTCGTCTCCGACGAGGTGCAGACCGGCTGGGGCCGCACGGGCAGCGCGTTCTTCGGCATCCAGAACCATGGCGTGACGCCCGACATGATGACGTTCGCCAAGGGCCTCGGCAACGGGTTCGCCGTCGGCGGCGTCGTGGCGCGCGGCGACCTGATGGACGCCCTGCCCGCCGCCGGCCTGGCCACGTTCGGCGGCAACCCGGTCTCCATGGCCGCCGCCAACGCGACCCTCGACTACGTGCTCGACCACGACCTGCAGGCCAACGCCGCCAGGACCGGCAAGATCATCATCGACGGCCTGCGCGAGGCGGCCCAGCGGCTCCCGATCGTCCAGGACGTCCGTGGCAAGGGCCTGATGTTCGCCGTCGAGCTGGAGAGCCCCGCCCAGGCGGCGCGCTTCATGGAGGAGACCAAGAAGGCCGGTCTGCTCGCGGGCAAGGGCGGTCTGTACGGCACGGCCATCCGGATGGCCCCGCCGCTCACCCTCACGGTGGACGAGGCCGCCGAGGGCCTCGGCATCATCGTCAACGCACTCGAAGTCATCAACGCAGAGGCAGCGCAGTGAAGTCAGTCAAGCACTGGATCAACGGGACCCTCGTCGACGGCGGCGGCCGCGCCGGTGAGATCTTCGACCCGGCGACCGGCGAGGTCAGCGGGCATGTCGCGCTGGCCTCGGTGGCCGACGTGGACGCGGCCGTGGCCGCCGCCGCGGCGGCCTTCCCCGCCTGGCGCGACGCGTCGCTGGTCAAGCGGGCGCAGGTGCTGTTCCGCTTCCGCGAGCTCATGTACGCCCACCGCGACGAGCTGGCCGCGCTGATCTCCTCCGAGCACGGCAAGGTGCACTCCGACGCGCTCGGCGAGGTGGCCCGCGGCCTGGAGGTCGTGGAGTTCGCCTGCGGTATCCCGCACCTGCTCAAGGGCGGTTTCTCCGAGGGCGTCTCGACCCGGGTCGACTCCTACTCGATCCGCCAGCCGCTCGGTGTCGTGGCCGGCATCACGCCGTTCAACTTCCCGGCCATGGTGCCGATGTGGATGTATCCGATCGCGATCGCCTGCGGCAACACGTTCATCCTCAAGCCGTCGGAGAAGGACCCGTCGGCGTCGCTGCTCATGGCGCGGCTCTGGCAGGAGGCGGGGCTGCCCGACGGCGTGTTCAACGTCGTGCAGGGTGACAAGGTGGCCGTCGACCGGCTGCTGGAGCACCCCGGCGTGAGCGGCGTCTCCTTCGTCGGCTCCACCCCCATCGCGAGGTACGTCTACGAGACCGGCACCGCCCACGGCAAGCGGGTGCAGGCGCTCGGCGGCGCCAAGAACCACATGCTCGTGCTGCCCGACGCCGACCTCGACCTGGTCGCCGACTCGGCCGTGTCGGCGGGCTTCGGCTCGGCCGGTGAGCGCTGCATGGCCATCTCGGTCGTGCTGGCGGTCGGCCCGATCGGCGACGAGCTGGTCGAGAAGATCGTCGAGCGGGTCGGCAAGCTGGTGATCGGCCCCGGCGACGATCCGAAGTCGGAGATGGGACCGCTCGTCACCGGCCCCCACCGCGACAAGGTGGCCTCCTATCTCGACCTCGGCGTCGAGGAGGGCGCCAAGCTGGTCCTCGACGGCCGCGAGAGCGCCGTGCTGGGCGGCGGCACGGCGGCCGACCGGCCCGGCTTCTGGCTCGGCCCGAGCGTGCTCGACCACGTGCCGCCGCGCTCGCGGGTGCACACGGAGGAGATCTTCGGCCCCGTCCTGTCGATCGTCCGCGTCGGCTCGTACGAGGAGGGGGTGGAGCTCATCAACGGCGGCGAGTACGGCAACGGCACGGCGATCTTCACCAACGACGGCGGCGCCGCGCGGCGCTTCCAGAACGAGGTGGAGGTCGGCATGGTCGGGATCAACGTGCCGATCCCGGTGCCGATGGCGTTCTACAGCTTCGGCGGCTGGAAGGCGTCGCTCTTCGGTGACACGCACCTGCACGGCACCGAGGGCGTCCACTTCTACACCCGGGGCAAGGTCGTCACGTCCCGCTGGCTCGACCCGTCGCACGGCGGCGTGAACCTCGGATTCCCCACCAACAAGTAGCCCGTGTGGCGGAGGGCGCGTGGTCCGGCCGCGCGTCCCTCCGCCGTGGCGCCCCCCGGTAAGCTCCTGGGCATCGGGCAAGGGGGACATCGTTGGATCGCCGAATTCCGGTCGTGGCGCTCGCCGTGACGACTCTGATCGCGGGCATGGGCGCGGCCGGTCCGTCGCCCACGCCCACGTCGCCGCCTTCGGCCACGCCTTCCCCTTCGGCCTCGGCTTCGGCCGTTCCGGCGCAGAGCGACGGCACGCTGCAGATCCTCACCTACCGCGGCTACGCCGACTACTCCAGCACCACCACGGAGTTCGAGCGGGTCACCGGCTGCCGCATCGCGCGCTTCGACACCGTGCAGACCGCCGACGAGATGGCCGCCAGGGTCACCGAGCGCCCCTATGACGTGATCTCGGCGGGCCCCGTCCTGGCGGCGTCGTTGATCGAGGGCAAGCAGGTGCAGCCGATCGACCCGGCCAGAGTGTCCGGCTACGGCGACCTCACCAAGCGGTTCCGCGAGATGACCAGCCAGTCGGGCAAGGTCTACGGGGTGCCCTATCTGTGGGGCCACCACGAGTTCCTCTACGACTCGGCCAAGGTCAAGAAGGGCGGCGACCTGCGGCGGGTGTTCACCTCCGACGACGTGGCGCTCCAGGACAGCCCGCTGACCATCGCCGACGCCGCGCTCGCCGTCGGCGGGGTCGACGACCCCTACGAGCTGACCACCGAGGAGCTCGACCGGGTCATGCGGCTGCTGCGCGAGCGCCCTGGGCGCACCTACTGGAAGAACCCCCTCGACCTGCTCAAGGGCTTCGCCACCGGGTCCCTCGACTACGCGCAGGCCACGCCCTACTATCGCCTGTTGCTGCAGAAGGCCGGCAAGCCGGTCAAGGCGGTCGACGCCCGTAAGACCACCGGCTGGGTCGACTCCTGGATGCTCGGCGCCGGGCTGCCCAACACCGACTGCGCCTACCGCTGGCTCAGCTACACCGCCTCGCCCGCGGTCCAGCGCAACGCGGCGGCCTGGGTCGGGCTGGCTCCGGCCAACCCCAAGGCGTGCACCTCGAAGGCCAAGCGCATCTGCGACGTCTACGGGGCCGACAAGCCCGGCCGGCTCGACCGCATCGTCTTCGCCGTCCGTCCTCCGGGGGGTTGCTCCGCCGGTGAGGGGGAATGCACTGATTACGCCGCCTGGACCGCTCGGTGGCGCTCACTCGTCGGCTGAGCGTGGGACAGCCGGCTCGCCTGCAGCACCATGCCGCGGGCGCACCCGTCCCCCCGCGGGGTGCGACCTGCTGAGACGCCCCGGGCCTTCCCCCGCCCCGGGGCGTCTCGCTGTTCACGGTCCGGGAAGTGTCCGGCCCGGAAATTCGACTGAATGACCAGTCAGTGAGTAGGCTGGGGGCATGAGAATCCTCCTGGTCGGGGCCGGCGGAGTCGGTTCCGCCGTTGTCCCCATTGCCGCACGCCGAGATTTCTACGAACACATCGTGGTGGCCGACTCCCAACAGGACCGGGCGGCCCAGGCCGTCGCCGCCGTCGACGACCCGCGCTTCAGCGCCATCCGGCTCGACGCCTCCGACCGGACGCAGGTCGAGGCCGCGCTCCGCGAGCACCGGTGCGACGTGCTGTTCAACGCCGTCGATCCGAGATTCACCATGCCGCTGTTCGAGGCCGCGCTGGCGGCCGGGGCCCACTACCTCGACATGGCGATGTCGCTGTCCCGGCCGCACCCGCGCGAGCCGTACGAGAAGACGGGGGTGAAGCTCGGCGACGAGCAGTTCGCGCGCGACGGTGAGTGGCGGGACGCGGGACGCCTCGCGCTGGTCGGGATGGGGGTCGAGCCGGGGCTGGCCGACGTGTTCGCCCGCTACGCCGCCGACCACCTGTTCGCCGACATCGACGAGATCGGCATCAGGGACGGCTCCAACCTGGTCGTCGAGGGGTACGACTTCGCGCCGACGTTCTCCATCTGGACCACCATCGAGGAGTGCCTCAACCCGCCGGTCGTCTGGGAGGACGGGGGGTGGCGCACCACCGAGCCGTTCAGTGAGCCGGAGGTGTTCGACTTCCCGGCCGGCATCGGGCCCGTGGAGTGCGTGAACGTCGAGCACGAGGAGGTGCTGCTGGTCCCCAGGTGGATCCAGGCGCGCCGGGTGACCTTCAAGTACGGGATCGGCGAGGAGTTCATCGGCGTCCTGAAGACCCTGCGCAAGCTGGGCCTGGACAGCACCGACAAGATCCGGGTGGGCGGCGCCGAGGTGGCGCCGCGCGACCTGGTGGCCGCGAGCCTGCCCGACCCGGCCACACTCGGCGACAGGATGTCGGGCAAGACGTGCGCGGGCACCTGGGTCAAGGGCACCGGCAAGGACGGCTCGCCGCGCGAGGTCTACCTCTATCACGTGGTGGACAACGCCTGGTCGATGGCGGAGTACGGTTCGCAGGCCGTGGTGTGGCAGACCGCCGTCCATCCCGTCGTGGCGCTGGAGCTGGTCGCGAACGGTGTCTGGAAGGGGGAGGGCGTGCTCGGCCCGGAGGCGTTCGACGCGGTGCCGTTCCTGAACCTGCTGGACGCGTACGGCTCGCCGTGGGCGATGCGTGAGGCGCGTGAGGCCGCCTAACGAGCGGGGAAGGCCACCACGGTCGCGAGTGGCGCGGGCGTCAGGGCCTCGGCGCAGTCGCCGCAGGCCAGCACGGCCGAGTGGTCGGGCAGGCGGCCCACGCGGACGCGCGGCCGGGGCCACCTCTTGTGGCAGACGACGCAGGCCTCGCCCTCGCGCTGCGCCTGGCTGAGATCATCAGGGTCGAACGTCACCATGTCCTGTGCCGTTCGTGTGGGGCTCCAGTTCATCACGCTCCCTGTGGTGATCGCTCACCCGTTTACCGGATCCGTTATAACCCGGACCGTCCCCCTGATCGTCTAGCTGCACGTCAAGCCAGGGTGAATTCTCTACCCGGTCAGCACGCCTTACACCACAAAATCGGGCATCCAGCAACAAGCTGGATGCCCGATTCGTATGGTTTTCTACAGGGCGGCGAGGGCCTTCTCCAGGATGCCGAGGCCCTCTTCGAGGAGGTTCTCGGGGATCACCAGCGGCGGCAGGAAGCGGAGCACGTTGCCGTAGGTGCCCGCGGTGAGCACGAGCAGCCCCTCCGCGTGGCAGCGCCTGGCGACCTCGGCCACGGCGGCCGCGTCGGGCTCCGTGGTGCCGGGCTTGACCAGCTCGATCGCGATCATCGCGCCGCGTCCGCGCACGTCGCCGATCACGTCGAAGCGCTCGCGCATCGACTCGAGCCGGGGCAGCATGATCTCGCCGATCCGGCGGGCCCTGGCGACCAGGTCGTCCTCGGCGATGGTCTCCAGCACGCCCAGAGCGGCCTCGCAGGCCAGCGGGTTGCCGCCGTAGGTGCCACCGAGACCGCCCACGTGCACCTTGTCCATGAGCTCGGCGCGGCCCGTCACCGCGGCCAGTGGCAGGCCGCCCGCGATGCCCTTGGCGGTGCAGATGATGTCGGGCACCACGCCCTCGTCCTCGCAGGCGAACAGGTCGCCGGTGCGGGCGAACCCGGTCTGCACCTCGTCGGCGACGAACACGATGCCGTTCTCGCGGCAGAACTCGGCGATGCGCGGCAGGAACCCCTTGGCCGGCTCGATGAAGCCGCCCTCGCCCGCGATCGGCTCGATCACCACGGCGGCCACGTTCTCGGCGCCGATCTGCTTGGTGATCATGCTGATGGCCTCGGCCGCGGCCTCCTCGGCGCAGTTCTCGGGCCCGGTCGGCCAGCGGAACGGGTAGGCCAGCGGCACCCGGTAGACCTCGGGGGCGAACGGGCCGAAGCGGTGCTTGTACGGCATGTTCTTGGCCGTCAGCGTCATCGTCAGCAGCGTGCGGCCGTGGTAGCCGTGGTCGAACACCACCACCGCCTGGCGCCCGGTGGCGTGCCTGGCGACCTTGACCGCGTTCTCCACGGCCTCGGCGCCGCTGTTGACGAGGAAGGTGCGCTTGTCATGGTCGCCGGGGGTCAGCTCGTTGAGCTTCTCGCAGACCCGCACGTACGACTCGTAGGGGGTGACCATGAAACACGTGTGGGTGAACTCGGCGACCTGGCGCTGGACCCGCTCCACGACCTTGGGCGCCGCGTTGCCGACGTTGGTGACGGCGATCCCGGAGCCGAAGTCGATCAGCGAGTTGCCGTCGGCGTCCTGGACGACGCCGCCTCCGGCGCGCGTCACGAAGACCGGCAGGGTGGTGCCGATGCCCGTGGGGACGGCCGCCTGCTTGCGGGCCAGCAGCTCCTGCGACTTCGGGCCGGGAATCGCGGTGACGAGACGACGCTCCTGGGGAATGCTCATGGGTCCGACGGTACGACCCGTCGTGAACTGCGCCGATATGTCGATATGGCACACTGGTGGTGCTGCCCTTCGCCAGAATGGACAACTTTCGCGTATGGCGCCTTCACTGCGGGTCGTGGTGCGCCGGATGGGGCTGCGGCCCCTTGCCGGGACACTCGACTCGACCGTCCGCTGGGTGGCGGTGAGCGAGCTCGCGGACCCCACTCCCTTCCTCGAAGGGGACGAGCTGCTGCTGACCACGGGGATGCGGTTGGAGCATGACTTTTCCGGTTATGTCGCCCGCCTGGTGGAGCGGGGCGTGGCCGGGCTGGGCTTCGGCGTCGGGCTGTCCCACGAGCACGTCCCCGCCGAGCTGGTGGCGGCCGCGTCCCAGGCGGGGCTGCCGCTGCTGGAGGTCCCGCGTGAGACGCCGTTCATCGCCATCGGCAAGGTGGTCAGCGAGCTGCTCGCCGCCGAGCAGTACGACGAGATCGCGCGGGCCTTCACGGCGCAGGGCCGGCTGACCCGGGCGGCGCTGCGGCCCGAGGGCATGCACGCGGTCGTCGACCGGCTGGCCAAGGAGGTCGGCGGCTGGGCGGCGCTGCTCGACGAGGCGGGCGAGGCGCGTCACGTCACCCCCGGAGCCCGCGTCGCGGCGGTCACCGCCGAGCTGAGCCGCCTGCGTGGCGGCCACACCGCCGGCGAGTCCGGTCCCGGCGAGCGGGCGGGGGCGCGCCGCATCAGCCGGGCTCCGGCTGATGCGGGCAGAGGTGGCCAGGTGTCCGCGGTACGGCCGCCGGCCAGTCTGGCGATCTCCGGGCCCGAGGGGCACATCGTCGTGCAGCCGCTCGGCGGCGGGGCGCGGCCGCGGGGGTTCTTCGCCGTCGGGGCGGCGCACGCCTTCTCGCCGGTCAGCCATACGGTGATCAACGCCGCCGGCTCGCTCCTCACGCTGGCGCTGGAGCAGGGCGGCGCCCAGCGCGAAGGCGAACGCCGGGTCCGTTCCGCCGTGCTGGAGCTGCTGCTCGGCGGCGACATCGAGCGGGCCCGCGAGGTGCTGGGCCCGCTCGGCGCGCGGCCGCCCGACGAGCCGCTGGTCGTGCTGGCGGCCGGCGGTGAGGCGCTCGACGCGCTGGAGCCGGTCGCGTTCGCCGCCCGCCTCGGCGAGGAGGGCCTGGCCGTCGCGCTGGTGGGCGAGGAGACGGCCGAGAAGGTGGCCGCGCAGACCGGCGGGTCCGTGGGGATGAGCGCGCCGTGTGCCTACACCGACCTGCGGGCCGGGCTCGACCAGGCGCGACGCGCGCTGAGGGCCGCTCGCGGCGGAGTCGTGCGGTTCGCCGAGCTGGCCGGGCAGGGAGTGCTGAAGCTGCTCGACCCCGCCGCGGCGCAGGCGTTCGCCTCGGCGCTGCTCGCCCCGCTCGTGCGTTACGGCTCGCGCGCCGACCTGGTCGACTCGCTCCGGGCCTACCTCGACAGCAACGGCCACTGGGACGCCGCGGCTCAGCGGCTCGGCATCCACCGCCACACCCTGCGCTATCGGATGAGGCGGGTGGCCGAGCTGCTGGGGCGTGATCT
The DNA here is from genome assembly GCF_059358955.1 of Nonomuraea sp. CX421. NCBI lineage: Bacteria > Bacillati > Actinomycetota > Actinomycetes > Streptosporangiales > Streptosporangiaceae > Nonomuraea > Nonomuraea sp. CX421. Next base: position 17,516 of record NZ_JCADBK010000036.1, read on the forward strand.
CGACGATCCCGGTGTGCGGGCGGAGTTGTGGATCGCGCTGGCGGCGACCGCTCCTTCCGCTACTTCCGCTACTTCTGCACCAGAAAGCAGCAGATCGTCGCCGTCGTGACCGCCTCGTAGGTGCGGCCGTCGCGCAGGTGGCCGCCGCGTTCCAGGCTGATCGCCCCCTGTGCCGCGGCCCACAGCGCGTCGGCGATCTTGCGGGGCTGGGTGGCGATGAGGTAGCCGGCCGAGATGCAGTCGGCGATGGCCCGGTCGAGGAGGTTGAGCGCCGCGCGGGCGAGGGTCCGGGCGCGCTCGCTCGGCTCGAAACCGGGGATCGCCCGCTCGAACATCAGGCTGTAGTAGCCGGGCTCGGCCAGGCAGGCGTGGCGGTAGGCGGGGCCGAGCGCGGTGAGGTATTCGAGAGGGTCGCCGCGGTGCGGCACCGCCTCCAGGAAGCGCCGGAACCGCTCGAACCCCTCCAGGTAGAGAGCCTCGGCGAGACCCTCGCGGTTGCCGAACATCGTGTAGATGACGGTCGTGGTGCAGCCGGCCTCGGTTGCGATCCGGCGCATGGTCAGGCTTTCGGGGCCGTCGGTGACCAGGAGATTCACCGCGACGTCGAGCAACCGGGAACGCAGCTCGTCATGGCCGGCCCGTTCGCCCAACAGGTAGGCGCCTTGAAGCCCTAGCGGCGCCGAGGAGGTCATGGGCCCACGCCTTTCTGCTCGTGGGCCCACCGCGCTGGGGAACCCGCACCCGAGACTTAGCCATGGCGGAGATTTTTCAAACCGCCTCGCATGGTAAACATCCCTAATTACGTCTACTTCTGTTACATAGCGGGTATACCAGAGGGCTTGTACTTATCGGTGAGCGCTGTGGGGGCACTTGTGCAACGTGGTGTAAGTCCCCGCTCCGCGTCGTCGCATAACGTCGTCGCATGGACGTGCGCACCTTCTGGCTAGCAGGACACCCCGCCACCGGGGACACCGAGCTCACCGTGACCAACCCCCACGACGGTCGCGAGGTCGGCCGCTACTCCGTGCCCACCGAGGCCCAGGTCGAGGAGGCCGTCGCGGCCGCCCACCAGGTCACCCGGCAGGCCGCCGCGCTGCCCGTGCACGTGCGCGCCGAGGCGCTCGCCCACGTGGCGCGGCGGCTGGCGGAGCGGGCCGACGAGATCGCCCGGCTGATCTCCGCCGAGAACGGCAAGCCGATCTTCTGGGCGCGGGGCGAGGTCGGCCGGGCCGTCGCCACCTTCCGCTTCGCCGCCGAGGAGACCCGTCGCTGGTCGGGCGACGTGCAGCGGCTCGACACCGAGCCCGCCGCGGCCGGCCGCCTGGCCTACGTCTCGCGCGTGCCCCACGGGCCGGTGCTGGCGATCACGCCGTTCAACTTCCCGCTCAACCTGGTGGCCCACAAGGTCGCCCCCGCCATCGCCGTCGGCGCTCCCGTCGTCGTCAAGCCCGCCCCGGCCACGCCGCTCTCCGCGCTCGTCCTCGGCGAGATCCTGGCCGAGACCGACCTGCCCGCCGGGATGTTCTCGGTGCTGCCGGTCGAGAACGAGCGCGCCGCCGGACTGGTCCAGGACCCCCGGCTGCCCATCGTCTCCTTCACCGGCTCCGCGCCCGTCGGCTACGCCATCAGCGACCAGGTGCCGCGCAAGCACGTGACCCTGGAGCTCGGCGGCAACGCCGCGGCGGTCGTCCTGGCCGACGCCGACCTCGACTGGGCCGCGGCCCGCGTCGCGCTGTTCTCCAACTACCAGGCCGGCCAGAGCTGCATCGCCGTCCAGCGGGTGATCGTCGAGCAGCCGGTCTACGACGCGTTCGTCGAGCGGCTGCTGCCCGCCGTCGACGCGCTCGTCACCGGTGACCCGGCCGACGAGAAGACCCAGGTCGGCCCGCTGGTGTCGGTCGCCGCCGCTGAGCGGGTGGAGCAGTGGATCAAGGAGGCCGTCGCCGGCGGCGGCCGCCTGCTCGCCGGAGGCACCCGCGAGGGCGCCACGGTCGCTCCCACCGTCCTCAGCGATGTGCCCGCCGACGCCACGCTCTCCTGCGAGGAGGTCTTCGGCCCCGTCATGGTCCTCCAGCGGGCGGCGTCGATCGACGAGGCGTACGCCATGGTCAACGACTCGAAGTATGGGCTGCAGGCGGGGGTGTTCACCCGGTCGCTGGACGCCGCCTTCCGGGCCAACCGGGAGCTGGAGGTGGGCGGCGTGATCATCGGCGACGTGCCCTCCTACCGGGCCGACCAGATGCCGTACGGCGGGGTCAAGGACTCGGGCGTGGGACGCGAGGGCGTGCAGTCGGCCATGCGCGACTACACGTACGAGAAGGTCATGGTGTTGACGGGGCTGATGCTCTGATCGGCCCGCCCGGGGTCAGGCGCGCTCGGCCGCGGTGAACAGGGCCTTGGCCGAGCCGCTGAAGTAGGGGCCGTACATCGTACGGCGGTCGTCGCTGTACTTGAAGCTGCTCACCGAGGTGACCGTGCCCCGGCCGGTGCCGAGATCGAAGCCGGACAGCCACGGGCCGCCGCTGGAGCCGGCCGTCATGTCGCAGCCGAGGCCCTGGTCGTGGGTCTCGCCGTGGGGGTCGTCGCGCAGCGGGCCGGCGCAGTAGACCAGGTGCTCGCCGTTGTAGGGCGGGTCGGCGGGATAGCCGAAGCCGAAGGCCTGGCCGCCGCGCGGCGCGTCGAAGGAGATCTCCTGGGCGCCCACCACGTCGGCCACGTGCCTGCCGCCGGAGGTGGCCAGCGCCACCATGCCCACGTCGTAGCTGTCGTCGGCGGCCCGCGACCATGGCGCTGCGACGAACATGCGGCGGGCGGGATACTGGCCGTAGGGCTGGCCGCCGCCCTCGCGGTAGCCGGGCACGAACGTCCAGTTGTCGGCCCACTGGCCGGTGCCGTCCTTGACGCAGTGGCCGGCGGTGACCACCACGTCGCGGTTGGCGCTGCGGACCGTGCTCGCGGAGCAGACGAAGTCGGTCCCGGCGACGGTGAGGAAGACCCGCCCGGTGGTCCTGGTCACCGCGCCGCCGGTCGTCCACCGGGAGCCGGCGGTCTGCTGCTGCGGCCGCGACGACTGGTGCCGGCGGGAGGGCGCGACCTTCGTGGTCGCGCCCGAGAGGTCCGGGGCGACGCCCAGCCCCGCCTTGCCGGTCAGCCCGCTCACCAGGCCGCCGCCGTCGGTGACGATGTCGAGCATGTCGATCGGCAGGGCCGCGGCCATCCGCTGGGGTGTCCAGTAGTCGAGCACGCGCCGGTGGTCGGCGGAACCGCGCGCGGCCACGTGCTCGACGACCTCGGATCGCGCCGCGCGCGGGTGCGTGGCGGCCGCGGGACGGTCTGGCTGCCGCTCCCGCTGGTGTGTGGGAGTGGCGCCCACGAGAGCCGGGCCCATCAGTCCCGCGACGAGCGGAACGGCTGCAAGCATGGGGGTGCTCAAGGTCATGGCACCCGAGTTTGCACTACGCGATGTTCCGTCGCCGCTACTTTCGGTAAAGAGCGTTAGAGGGTGCCGGCGCTCTGCGCGGCCTGGTAGACGGCTTGTGCCTCATTTCCGAAATATGGGCCGAACATCCAGTTCGGGGCGAAGTTGTATTTGAAGCTGTTGACGGAGTTCAGCGTGCCCAGCCCGGTGGACTCGTTGAAATTCCGGAACCACGGGCCGCCACTGGAACCACCGGTCATGTCACAGGTCAGGCCGTGATCCCGGGACATCAGGAAGTCGTCGAACGCGCGTCCGGCGCAGTAGATCAGCTTCGACCCGTCGTACGGCGCCGCCGCCGGGTAGCCGAACGCGTACATCTGCTGCCGCCTGGCCTGGTTGAACGCCACGCCCTGTCCGCCCACCGCGTCGACCAGCGTCCTGCCCTCCAATGGCGCCACCACGGCGGCGGCGATGTCGAAGTCGATGTCCTCGCTCGCGTTCCACTGCGGGGTGGTCAGCAGCCTGCTGGCCACCCAGGTGCCGTGGGGACGGCTGCCGTTGTCGTAGCCCGGCACGAACACCCAGTTCGTGTGGAACGCGCCGCCCAGCTTCACGCAGTGCCCCGCGGTCATCACCACGCTCTTGTTGGCGCTGGTCACAGCCGAGCCGGAGCAGGAGGAGTTGCGTCCCTGATAGGTGAAGAAGACCCGTCCGGTGGTGCGGGTGACCGTGCCGCCGCCGGTCCACGGGGCGCCGGGGCTGTTGGCGGCCTGCGCCCGCGCGGAGGCCGGCGCGGCGCCCTGGGTGGTCCACGGGACCCCCGTGGTCGGCTCGTCGGCGAGGCCGGACTCCGTCCTGGCGCCCTGCCTGGGCGAGGGGGCGGCGAGCGGCTGTGCCGCCTCCATCTTCCGCGGAGTCCAGTACCGCAGGACGGTCTTCTGCTCCGCGGGGGAGTCGGCGGCGGCCTTGGCGGCGGGCCTGGGCGCCGCCTGTGCCTGGGCCGCTCCCACCGGAAGCAGGGCACCCCCGAGGGCGAGGGTGACGACGGAGAGCAGAGCGACTCTGCGGTGCATTACGTACCTCCCGAAACCGGAATCAGGGGTTGGAAGGTAGCGGGAGAAATATTCGTATTTCTCGACATTCGCGAATACGGATATGGCGGTATTCCGGCATTAATCGGCTCAGATATCTGCCGTCACATGGGTCGCCGATTTTCGGGTGCCGGCGAACCCCGTGTCTGGGCGCCACGCGGAGCGGGGACAATGGACGGGTGCATGCAGACACCCAGCGCTCCGTGGTCGTCCTCGGCTCCACCGGCTCGATCGGCACCCAGGCCCTCGACGTCATCGCCGCCAACCCGGGCGGCTTCCGCGTCGCGGCGCTCGCGGCCGGTGGGGGCAGGGTCGGGCTGCTGGCCAGGCAGGCGGCCGAGTTCCGCGCCGAGGCGGTGGCGGTCGCCGACCCCGCGACGGTCCCGGCGCTGCGCGAGGCGCTGGCCGAGCACGGCGCCGACCCCACCGTGCTCGCCGGGCCCGACGGCGTCGCGGAGGTGGCCGCCTGGCAGGCCGACGTGGTGCTCAACGGCATCACCGGCGCGCTCGGGCTGACCTCCACGCTGGTCGCCCTGGAAGCGGGCCGCACCCTAGCGCTGGCCAACAAGGAGTCGCTGATCATCGGCGGGCCCCTGGTCAAGCGGCTGGCCAAGCCGGGCCAGATCCTTCCCGTCGACTCCGAGCACTCGGCCGTCCAGCAGTGCCTGTGGGCCTCCGGGCCCGACGGCCATGACCCCGACGCCGTCAGGCGGCTCGTGATCACGGCGAGCGGCGGGCCGTTCAGGGGCAGGAAGCGGGCCGAGATGGCCGATGTGACGCCCGAGATGGCGCTCGCACACCCCACCTGGTCCATGGGCCCGGTGATCACCGTCAACTCCGCCACCCTGGTCAACAAGGGGCTGGAGGTGATCGAGGCGCACCTGCTCTTCGACATCGGCTTCGACCGGATCACGGTCGTGGTGCACCCGCAGTCGATCATCCACTCCATGGTCGAGTACATCGACGGCTCCACCATCGCGCAGGCCAGCCCGCCCGACATGCGGCTGCCCATCGCGCTGGCGCTCGGCCACCCGGGCCGCCTGGCGGGCGCGTCCCGGCCCGTCGACTGGACCACCGCGCACACCTGGACCTTCGAGCCGCTCGACGACGAGGCGTTCCCCGCCGTCGCGCTGGCCAGGCACGTCGGCGCCGAGGGCGGCACCGCGCCCGCCGTCTACAACGCGGCCAACGAGGCGGGCGTCGACGCTTTCCTGCGTGGCGAGCTGCCGTTCCCGGCGATCGTCGACACCGTGGCCAAGGTCGTCGCCGAGCACCAGGTCACCCCGGCCGACACGGTCGAGGAGGTGCTCGCCGCCGACGCCTGGGCCCGCGCCCGGGCGGCGGAGCTCGCGGAGCTCGCGGCCGGGCAGTCCCGATAGCTACCTAGACTGGACAACGTCGTCGACACCCAAGAGGGAGAAATGTCTTCTGTAGCACTCGGCATCCCGACGGTCCGCACGAAGCCGCTCGCCGAACGCCGACACTCCCGTCAGATCATGGTCGGCGACGTCCCCGTGGGCGGTGACGCGCCGGTCTCCGTGCAGTCGATGACCACCACGGTCACCGCCGACGTCAACGCCACCCTGCAGCAGATCGCCGAGCTCACCGCCTCGGGCTGCCAGATCGTCCGCGTGGCCGTGCCGTCCCAGGACGACGCCGAGGCGCTGCCGACGATCGCCAGGAAGTCGCAGATCCCGGTGATCGCCGACATCCACTTCCAGCCCAAGTACGTCTTCGCCGCGATCGAGGCGGGCTGCGCGGCGGTGCGGGTCAACCCCGGCAACATCAAGAAGTTCGACGACAAGGTGGGCGAGATCGCCAGGGCGGCGGCCGACCACGGCGTGCCCATCCGCATCGGCGTCAACGCGGGCTCGCTCGACCCGCGCCTGCTGGAGAAGTACGGCAAGGCCACGCCCGAGGCGCTGGTCGAGTCGGCCCTGTGGGAGTGCTCGCTGTTCGAGGAGCACGGCTTCCGCGACATCAAGATCTCGGTCAAGCACAACGACCCGGTCGTCATGATCAACGCCTACCGGCTGCTGGCCGCCAGGTGCGACTACCCGTTGCACCTGGGCGTCACCGAGGCCGGCCCGGCCTTCCAGGGCACGATCAAGTCGGCCGTAGCCTTCGGCGCGCTGCTCGCCGAGGGCATCGGCGACACGATCAGGGTGTCGCTCTCGGCGCCTCCCGTCGAGGAGGTCAAGGTCGGCGCCCAGATCCTCGAGTCGCTCGGGCTGCGCGAGCGCGGCCTGGAGATCGTGTCCTGCCCGTCCTGTGGCCGCGCCCAGGTCGACGTCTACACGCTGGCCGAGCAGGTGCAGGCCGGGCTTGAGGGCCTGACGGTGCCGCTGCGGGTCGCCGTCATGGGCTGCGTCGTCAACGGGCCCGGCGAGGCGCGCGAGGCCGACCTCGGGGTGGCCTCCGGCAACGGCAAGGGGCAGATCTTCGTCAAGGGCGAGGTCATCAAGACGGTGCCCGAGTCGCAGATCGTGGAGACGCTGATCGAGGAGGCCCTGCGCATCGCCGAGGAGATGGGCGTGGAGGTCGACCTCGACGACGACGCCCCGGGCCCGCAGGTGACCGTGGGCTGACCTTCCCCACCCTTCCGTTACGGCGTGCAATCGTCTGATTACACGTTGGCAAGCTTTCCTCCATACCCTGCGTCACCGGCCCGTCACCCCGCGAGCATCTCTCCCTATGAGATGGGGGAGCGGTCAGGTGAAGCGGTTCGTACGAGTGGTCGCGGCCTTGGGCATGCTGGTCGGCGGGGTGGTGGGCGTCCAGGGGAGCGCCACCGCGCGGAGCCGGCCCGTCGACGCGATCGTGTGGGGGGCGTGCCCGCAGAGCAAGGACACGCCGCCGGGCGGCACCCCGGGGGTGGAGTGCGCGACGGTGCGCGTGCCGCTCGACCACCGCGAGCCGTGGGGACAGTCGATCACCCTGGCCGTCAACCGGATCCGGGGCAAGGTCTCGCGCGACGCCAACCACCTGGGCACGCTGCTCGTCAACCCCGGCGGTCCGGGCGCGTCCGGCCTCCGGCTGGCCGAGTTCGTGGCCGCCACGCTGCCCGCCGAGGTGGCCGCGCGCTACGACGTGGTCGGCTTCGACCCCCGCGGGGTCGGCAGCAGCCGGCCCGCGCTGCGGTGCGTCGACGCCTCGTCCTACTACGCGCCGCCGCGGCTCGACGCGGTGCCGGCCACCAGGCGCGACGAACGGGCCCTGCTCGACCGGGCCGGTGACTACGCCGCCCGCTGCGGCAACCTGTGGGCCTGGCTGCTGCCCCACATGACCACCGAGAACGTCGCGAGGGACGTCGACACGATCCGGGCCGCCCTGGGCGAGCGGCAGATCAGCTACCTCGGCTACTCCTACGGCACCTACATCGGCGGGGTCTACGCGACGCTCTTCCCCGACCGGGTCAAGCGGCTCGTCATGGACAGCTCGGTCAGCCCCGACGACGTCTGGTACCAGTCCAACCTGGACCAGGATCCCGCGTTCGACCGCAGGCACCGCGACTTCCTCGACTGGACCGCGCGGCACAACTCGGTCTACAAGCTGGGCGGCACCGCCAAGGAGACCGGGTTCGCCTGGTACGCCATGCGCTCCCGGCTGCGCGACCGGCCGGCCGGCGGCGTCGTCGGCCCGAGCGAGCTCGACGACCTGTTCACCCTCGGCGGCTACACCGACCGCATCTGGCCGGAGCTGGCCCGGGTCTGGTCGGCGTACGTGCGCGCGGGCGACGTCAAGGGGCTGGTCGAGGCGCACAACCGGTTCGGCGGCCAGGACGCCGAGGACGAGAACGGCTACGCCGTCTACCTGAGCGTGCAGTGCCGTGACGCCGCCTGGCCGCGCTCGTGGGACACCTGGCGGCAGGACACGACGCGGATGCACCGCCGGGCGCCGTTCATGGCCTGGCAGAACGCCTGGTTCAACGCTCCGTGCGCGTTCTGGCCGGTCAGCGGGGGCAGGCCGATCGACGTCCACGGGTCGCCGAAGCTGCCGCCCATCCTCATGCTCCAGTCGCGCGGTGACGCGGCCACGCCGTACCAGGGAGCGCTGCGCATGCTCCGGCACTTCCCGACCGCGCGGATGGTCGTGGAGGAGGGCGGCAACCACGGCGTCTCGCTGGCCGGCAACCGGTGCGTCGACCGGCACCTGGCCGCGTACCTGACGGACGGCACGATCCCGAGGCGCACGACCACCTGCGCCGCCCTTCCGGAGCCCCGGCCGGTCGTGCGGATGGCGGCCGGTGGGGGCTTGGGTCACGATCGGCTCACCGACGTGCTGTCCAGATAAGCCAATCCGTAGTCGTTCGCGTAGTCTGACCATGTGATGCTGCGTACATCGGCGTCGCGCGTGCTCGACGACAGCGACCGGGACGAGGCACTCGCCTTGCTCGACAACGACCCGGTCGCCAACGTCTTCGTCGCCTCCCGGGTGCGGACCGTCGGACTCAATCCGGCGCGGCTGGGTGGGCAGATGTGGGGGTTCGGGCCGCGCGGCGGTCTCGTCTCGCTCTGCTACGCCGGAGCCAATCTGGTGCCGGTCGGCGCCGGTCCGGAGGCCGCGCACGCGTTCTCCGACCGGGCCCGCAAGCAGGGACGCCGCTGTTCGTCGATCGTGGGGCCGGTCGACGCGGTCTCGTTGATGTGGGAGCGGCTGGAGCCCTACTGGGGCAGGGCGCGCGCGATCAGATGGGCGCAGCCGGTCATGGCGACCTCGCGGAAGCCGCTCGTCGCGGCCGACCCGCTGGTGCGGCGGGTCCGGCCGGAGGAGTTCGACATCCTGCTGCCCGCCTGCGTGGCGATGTTCACCGAGGAGGTCGGCGTCTCGCCCAATCTCGGCGACGGCGGCGCCCTCTACCGCACCCGCGTCGCCGAGCTGATCCGCATCGGCAGGTCCTACGCCCGCATCGACGACGGGCGGGTGGTGTTCAAGGCGGAGATCGGCGCGGTCACGCCGTCCGCCAGCCAGATCCAGGGCGTCTGGGTCGATCCCGAGCTGCGCGGCCGGGGACACGCGGTGGCGGGCATGGCGGCCGTCGTGGAGGCGGCCCTCGCCTGCTTCGCCCCGGTGGTCACGTTGTACGTCAACGACTTCAACACCTCGGCACGGGCTGTCTACCGCAAGGTGGGCTTCCACGAGGTCGACACCTTCATGTCGGTCCTGTTCTAGGTCCGTTCCAGGTTCGTGCCAGGTCACAGGCGTACGAGGACGTCGAAGAGCCGGGTCAGCTCGGCGCCGGGATCGGCGGTGAGGCCGGCGTGCACCGGACCGGTCTGGACGATCGTGCTGCGTGGCGCGGTCAGCCAGCGGAACCTGCCGCCCAGCGGCTCGCCGGTCAGCGGACCGGCCTGCTCGCCGCAGGCCAGCTCGTAGGCGCCGAGGGCCCGGCGGACGCTCTCGGCGTCGGCGTCGGGGTCGAGGGCGCGCAGCCGTACGGCGTCGAGCTCGACCCGCGCGCAGAGGTAGCCGCGGGGCTGGCAGTAGAGGAGCACGCCGGCGTTGATCTGCTCGCCGCGCTCGATCCGGGGCACCACGCGGATCACCGCGTACTCGTACACGTCTCTGCTCATCGGCGGCCTCCGCGCCAGAACTCGCCGACGGACCCCGGCCCCGGCCGGGAGGTCTTCGGCTCGCCGCGAGTGAGCCACGCTCGCGGTCCGTGGGCGCGCCGCAGCAGGTGGTCGACGTAGGCGTCGCGGACGGCCTGCGCCGAGTCGAACCCCGGCTCGCCGTCGAGCCAGGCGTCGGGCACCAGGGCGGTCACCTTCGTCAGGAGCTCCGGCGTGATCCGCGCGGAGAGCTCCTCGGCGGCGGCGGCGATGTCGGTCGCGAACGGGGCCAGCACGTGGTCGCCCGCGTCGAACGGGCGCTGGGGGTCGGCCGTCCGCCAGTTGTGGTGGAACCAGAGCGCGGCACCGTGGTCGATCAGCCAGACGTCCTGGTGCCAGACGAGCAGGTTGGGGTTGCGCCAGCTGCGGTCGATGTTGTGGATCAGCGCGTCGAACCAGAGCAGCCGGGAGGCGAACGCTGGGTCGGGTGTCCAGGTGAGCGGCTCGAAGCCCAGGGCGCCGGGCAGGAAGTCGATCGCCAGGTTGACGCCGGTGCTGGCCTTGAGCAGGTCCTGGACCTCCTCGTCGGGCTCGCGGACGCCGAGCTGGGGGTCGAGGTCGATCAGCCTGAGGTCGGGGGTGCGCAGGTCGAGCCGCCGGGCGAGCTCGGCGCAGATGATCTCGGCGACGAGGACGCGACGGCCCTGCCCGGCTTCGCGAAATTTCACGACATAGGTGCCGAGGTCATCGGCTTCGACCACACCCGGCAGCGAGCCGCCCTCGCGCAGCGGCGTCACGTAACGCGTCGCCGCGATCCTCTCCAGCACGTCCCGAGGCTATCGCGCCGCGGGCCGGTGCCCGGCCGGGGCGTTCATCCACGGCTTCCGGTCGCCACGGTCACACCCGGGCCGCAGTTCCGCGGACCGGGGAAGGTGGAAGACTTCGCCGAAGACCTCTTCCATGGAGCGCCGCTCCGCGGCAAGGTACTCTGCCTAACAATCGCTTGTTTGACGGTCAAGGACGGTGCGGCATGAGGATCGGCGTCACGATGTTCACCACGGATCTGGCCATGCCGGTCCCCGATCTCGCCAGAGCGGCCGAGGAACGCGGCTTCGCCTCGTTGTACGTGCCCGAGCACACCCACATCCCGATCTCGCGCCGCACCCCACCTCCGGCCGGGCAGGCCGAGCTGCCCGAGGAGTACAAACGCACCCTCGACCCGCTGGTCGCGCTCTCGTTCGCCGCCGCGGTGACCGAGCGACTGCTGGTCGGCACCGGCATCCTGCTCGTCGCCCAGCGCGACCCCATCGTCACCGCCAAGGCGATCGCCACGCTCGACCGCCTGTCGGGCGGGCGCGCGGTGATCGGGATCGGCTTCGGCTGGAACGTGGAGGAGATCGAGAACCACGGCGTGCCGTACGGTTCGCGGCGCGCGGTCACGCGTGACCACATGCTGGCGATGCGGGCGTTGTGGCGTGACGAGGTCGCCTCCTTCGACGGGTTCGAGGCGTCCTGGTCCTGGCCGAAGCCGATCTCCGCGCCGCCCGTCTACGTGGGCGGCGCCGCGGGGCCCAAGCTGTTCGCGCACGTCGCCGAGTACGCCGACGGCTGGATGCCGATCGGCGGCAAGGGCATCAAGGCCGCGCTGCCGGCCCTGCGCGAGGCGTGCGAGAAGGTCGGCCGGCCGATGGCCAAGGTGATCCCGTTCGGCACGCTGCTGACGAGGGAGAAGCTCGACTACTACGCGGGGCTGGGCGTCGAGGAGGTCGTGGCCGCCCTGCCCAGCGCGTCGTCCGGCGAGGTGCTGGCCAAGCTCGACGAGTACGCCCGGCTCATCTGAGCGCCGCCGGCGTGAGCGCGCGCGAGCGGCGACCGGCGCGGCTGTGGCAGGCCGGAGTGGCGGCGGCCGGGGTGGCGATGGCCGCCGCCGGCTTCGTGTTCTGGCTGCGCGGCGCCCAGGGGCCGGGGTTGGAGGGCACGTGGACCGGGTCGGCCGGTCGGCCGGGCGCCGGGCGGGTGTTTCCGGTGGAGATCCGGCTGGCCGGGGCCGGGGCGACCATGCGATGGGAGGCCGGGCTGCGCTGTTCCGGACGGCTCGGCCGCACCGGCAGCGGGTTCGTGTTCACGCTGGACCGGGTCCAGGGCGACCGCTGTGATGGGGGCACGCTGCGGATGTTCCCTGGCCGGGACCTCGACCGGCTGGTCATCAAGGTGACGCGCCAGGGTGACGAGGATGTGACGTATTCGGGTCATCTATCCCGCCCTTCTTGACCGTTTTTGTCTCGTTCGGGTGGCGATTGTCGTGGTCACCGTTGACTCCCGGCCGCCGGTTGCCTTCAGTGGGAAGGGAAGAAGGCGGCGAGGGGAGGGGCCGTGCCCATGGCACAGCCGCTCAGAACGGGGGATCCGAGGCGGCTCGGGGCGTACGAGTTGTCCGGGCGCCTGGGCGAGGGCGGTCAGGGCGTGGTGTACCTCGGGACGAGGGGTGAGGAGCACTACGCGGTCAAACTGCTGCACGGACCCGTCGGGGACGAGCGGGTGGCGTTCCTGCGGGAGGTGGAGCTGGCCAAGCACGTCGCCCGGTTCTGCACCGCCCAGGTGATCGAGGCGGGGTTCGACGACGGCCGGCCGTACATCGTGAGCGAGTACGTCGACGGGCCGTCGCTGCAGCGGCACGTCGCGCTCACCGGGCCGCCGGCCGGTGGCGCGCTGGAGCGGATCGCGGTCGGCACCGCAACGGCGCTCGCGGCGATCCATCGGGCGGGCATCGTGCACCGCGACTTCAAGCCGCAGAACGTGCTGCTCGGCGCGGACGGACCGCGGGTGATCGACTTCGGGCTGGCGCGGGCGCTGGACGCGGCGGCGACGGTGAGCGGCAGGGGAGTGGGCACGCCCGCCTACATGGCGCCGGAGCAGATCACCGCGTCGGTCGTCACCGGGGCCGCCGACGTGTTCTCCTGGGGCGCCACGATGTGCTTCGCGGCCAACGCCTCGGCGCCGTTCGGGCAGGACTCCGTGGCGCCGGTGCTGCACCGCATCCTGACCGCCGAGCCCGAGCTCGGCCGGCTGGACGGCCGGTTACGGGAGCTCGTCGAGGCGTGCCTGGACAAGGACCCGCGCAACCGGCCCGCCAGCCGCGAACTGCTGCTTGACCTGCTGGGCGACCCGGAAGCCGTTCCGGCGGAGGTGCTGCGCTCGCCGCCGCCGCACATCCTGCGGGTGCCGCCCATGAACGCCTTCGCACCGCCGGACTCCGGGCCCGACTCCGGGGCGGACCATGGGCCGGTCGCACAGCCGGAGGTGACCGGCACGCCCGGCGGCTATCGCCTCGCCGGCGCGGCCGGGTCCGCCGGCCACCCGGCTCCGGGATCCGTCGAGGGCGGCCGCCCGGCCCCGGGAGCTACCGGGCACGGTCATCCGGCTCCGGTATTCGCCGAGGGACCGGTACCGGGGACCGGGCAGGGGTTCGCCGATGCGCGGGAGACGCGGCGGACTGGTCGGGCGTTCAACCGGGCGGGGCTCGCGGTGTCCGCCGCGCTGCTGGTCAGCGCGGCCGTGCTGGTCACCGTGGTGGTGCCGGCGTTCCGGCCGGACGGCCCGCCGCAAGCCGCCGGACGGCCCACCGACCTCACGACCGCACCGGCCGCGTCGGCCGGCACGCCGCCCTCGCCCGGCCAGACCGTGAAGACGAGCACGCCTGCCCGGGAGCCGAATGTCCCGGCGTCCGACCCGCCGAACCGGCTCCCCACTGGGGTGCGGGTGCCCGCGCTGGCCGGGCGGGACCAGGCCGCCGCGATCAGGGCGCTCAAGCGGGCGGGGCTGGTCGCCGGGACCGTCACGCGGGTCGACTCCGGTCGCGAGATCGGGCGGGTCCTGAGCACCCGGCCCGGTGCCGGGGTCCTTATGTCCAGGGGAAGCGCGGTCGGGCTGCGCGTGTCGGCCGGGCTGGCCGTTCCCACGGTCGCCGGGCTCCAGCGTGAGCCCGCCGAGGCCGCTCTGACCGGCGCCGGGCTCGCTATGGGCCAGGTGACCACTTCCTGCTCCACGCAGCCGAACGGGCAGGTGCTGTCGAGCGAGCCGGAGGCGGGCAGCCGGGTCGCGGGCGGCGCCCGGGTGTCGCTGGTCGTGTCCCGCCAGGGCGTGCCGGTCCCCTCGGTCACCGGCCAGGCGCCCGCCGCCGCGCGGGCCGAACTGCGCGCCGCCGGGTTCGCGGTACGGCGGCAGAACCAGCAGGTGACCGACCAGGCTCAGGTGGGCACCGTGCTGGCGCAGAGTGTCGCGGCCGGCGGCTGCGCCGGGGCGGGCGGCGTGGTGGTCATCACCGTCGGCGTCGCGGCGCAGACCGGCCCCGATCCCACCGAACCTTCAGACCCGCCGTCCAGCCCGCCTCCGGAGCCGCCCGCCTAGAGAGGATCGACTCCAAGGAGTCAGTGGTCGATCACCTCTTGACCTCTACCATGCTTGAGGTAGCACCGTGGGGCACATGAAAACGGAATCCACGGCGTACGCCGCAGACATTCAAGCCATCGAACAGGTCGTAGCCGCCGTAGAGCACTCCCAGCAGCACAAGGACCCCGATGAGTTCCTCGCGCTCTTCCACCCCGACGCGGTCTGGACGACGGGCGGCGGCAAGGTCCTCATAGGCCTCGACGCGATCTCGGAGTTCACCCGCAAGGTCCTCCCCGCGTCGGACTGGGACGGCAAGGTCACCTACGAGGTGGTCCACGTGTTCTTCATCCGTCCGGATGTCGCGGCGGTCAAGGTCCGTCAGCTCTACCTGACCCCAGGTGATGAGAGCGAGGGTGCTCCGCTGTACGTGATGTCCAAGCAGGACGACGGTCGCTGGTTGCTGACCGCCTGTCAGAACACGGGGGTCGTCGCCGACTGATCGATTCCGAGGGATCGGCTGCACGCGTGGGGCGAGGGCGTCCAACCCGGCTCCTGGTGACCGACATGTCCGTCCAGAGCGACGACGTGTGGATCGCCTAGATCGCCTGGACCGCTCGGGTGAGCACCTTCTCCACCTGCTCCGCCGGCAGGTCCACGGTCTGTACGACGCCCCACTGCAGCGCGCCGAGCACCGCCCAGCCGCGCAGCCTGCTCTCGGGGCCGGGCTCGGGGCCCGCCAGGCGGGTGAAGATCTCGTCCCGGAAGGTCCTGAAGGCCTCTCCCGGCGAGCCTGGCGGGGCGTCGTCGGCCCCGTTGACGTCCTCCATGACCAGCCGGATCACCGCCCGATGCCGCACCATGAAGCGGACCAGCGCGTCGAGGAACGCCGCCCGGCCGTCGAAGTCGGTGCCCAGCAGCGCGAGCATGTCATCGGCGGCGGGGGCGAGCAGTTCGGCGGCCAGCCGATCCTTGGGGTGGAAGTGGTAGGCGACGGCCGTCTTGGTGAGACCGACGGCCGCCGCGATGTCGGCCAGCGACGTGTTGGAGTAGCCGCGCTCGGCGAACAGCTCCTGGGCGGCCGCCAGGATCCTGGTTCGGGTGTCGTCGGCTGTGGTCATCGTCTCATTTCCGTACATGCACCGGCGTAGCGGATAATTGGCGTTCTAACGTAGTCCTGTACGACCGTACAGGACGGCCGTCGAGGGGGATTCTGCGATGACGCGTTTTCTGGGACGGCTGGGCGGCTGGTGCGCACGACACGGGCGGATCGTCCTGGCGTTATGGGTGATCGCGGCGGCGGGCCTGCTGGGCGGCAGCCTGGTGCTCGGCAGCCCGGTCAGCACCGACATGACGATCCCCGGCACCAGCGCGCAGCGCGCCCACGACCTGATGCGCTCCGGGTTCGGCCCCGGCTACGCGCCAGGTGGCACCGTCCAGCTCGTGCTCTACTCCGAGCAGGGACCGCTGACCGACGAGCCCCGCAAGGAGGCCGTCGAACGGACCATCGACCGCCTCGGCGACATGCCGCACGTCGTGAAGGTGGAGACGCCGTACCGGAGGGGTGGGATCGCGTCCAACCTGCGCATCGGCGTCATCACCGTGCGCATGGAGGGACACGACCACGCCAAGCTGGCCGAGACCACGCAGGCCCTGTCGAAGGCGGCCGACCCCGCGCGTGCCGCCGGGCTGGAGGTCGTGCCCGCCGACAGCTCGACGCCGGCCGACAAGGAGATCAAGACCGGCCCCAGCGAGATCATCGGAGTGACGTGCGCGCTGGTGGTGCTGGTGTTCGCGTTCGGGACGCTCGCGGCGGCGCTGGTGCCGATCTTCACCGCGCTGGTCAGCGTCGCCACCGGGCTCGGCGTCATCGGACTGCTCGGACATGTCGTGGACGTGCCCAAACAGGCCGGCATCATGGCCACGATGATCGGGCTCGGCGTGGGCATCGACTACGCCCTGTTCCTGCTGTCGCGACACCGTGGCCTGCTCGCCTCCGGCGTCTCCGTCGGCGAGTCGGTGCGCCGGACCGTGGCCAGCTCGGGCGGGGCCGTGGTGTTCGCGGGCGGCACGGTCATCATCGCGCTGAGCGCGCTCATGCTCGGTGGCTTCCCGTTGCTGCGGACGCTCGGCTGGATCACCGGCATCTCCGTGGTGACCGCCGTGCTCACCTCGATCACGCTGGTGCCGGCGCTGCTCGGGCTGCTCGGGCACCGGATCAACGCCCTCAAGGTGCCGTTCCTCGGCCGGCGTCCCGAAGCGTCCGGCTGGGCCGGGCTCGGCGCCTGGGTCGCCCGCCGGCCGTGGCGGGTGCTCCTCGGCAGCGTGCTCGTGCTCGCCGCGCTGGCCGCGCCCGCGCTGGCGCTGAAGCTCGGGCCGCTCGACGACGGCTACGGCACGAAGGGCTCGGACGCCCGGCGGTCATACGAGCTGATGGAGGTCGGCTTCGGCCCCGGCATCAACGGGCCGCTCGCCGTCGTCGCCGAGCTGCCGTCACGGGTCGCGGACACCGACGAGCCCGCCCCGATCGTCGAGCGGATCACCCGCGAGATCGAGGCCGTCGACGGCGTCGCGCACGTCGCGCCCGCGCAGGTCAACGACTCGGGCAGGTCCGTGCTGGTCCAGGTCGTGCCCGAGTACGCCCCCAGCGACGCCCGGGCCGCCGAGGTGGTGCGGGACGTCCGCGCGATCTCCGTGCCCGGCGTCACACTGCACGTCGGAGGGGAGGTCGCCGCCCTGGCCGACGCCTCCGACCGGATGGCCGAACGGACCCCGCTGGTCATCGCGGTCGTCGTGCTGCTCAGCGCGCTGCTGTTGCTGCTGGCCTTCCGCGCGCCGGTCATCGCCGTCAAGGCGGCGCTGATGAACCTCATCTCGCTGGGTGCCGCCTTCGGGGCGCTGGCCCTGGTGTTCTCGATCGGGCTGGGCAGCGGGCTCGTCGGCATGGACGCGCCGGCCAGCGCCTCCTACCTGGAGACGCTCTTCTTCACGGTGCCGATCGAGAGCTACACGCCGCTCATCCTGTTCGCGGTGCTGTTCGGGCTGTCCATGGACTACGAGGTGTTCCTGCTGACCGCCGTGCGCCAGGCGTACCAGCGGCACGGCGACAACTCGCGGGCGGTGGCGGAGGGACTCGGCACGACCGGCCGGGTCATCACCTCGGCCGCGCTCATCATGGTGGCCGTCTTCGTGGCCTTCATCGCCTATCCGGACCCGCTGGTCAAGACGTTCGGCGTGGGCCTGGCGGTGGCCGTCGCGGTGGACGCCACGATCATCCGCGGCTTCCTGGTGCCCGCCACCATGGTGCTGCTCGGCCGGCTCAACTGGTGGTGCCCGGCCTGGCTGGACCGCCTGCTGCCCAACCTGTCGGTCGAGGGCCACGACGAGGACCCGGCCCCCGCGCCGCCCGCCAAGGAACTCGTCCGCACCTGACCGGTACGGGCGCGGTCTCGTCGCCGCCTTCGTGGGCCTGTCCGGTCCGCGAGGGCGGCCAGGCCTCCTCGGCGGGGGGCCGGCGGAGCGGACGCGCGTGGCCGCTTGTGCGCCGGTCATCCGTGGTGGGATGGTGTCGCCTATGACCAAGAGAATCGAGACCTCTTCCCAGCGGTGAACGTGGCCGACGAGCGCTGGGCGCTCGACCACCCACCTGCCCTGTTCGATCACGCCTCCCGGCTCCATGCGTCGGCGCCCGACCTGCCGCTTCCCGACGGCGGCTGCCGCTGTCCGAACCAGGACGACGAGCCTGTCGAGTGGGGGCCCGACTCCACGTCCTCCTCGCTCAGGAGGCTCATCGCCAGGCTGGAAGCGTTCGCCACCGACCCGGACCGCTCCCTCGCCTCGCTCCACGACGACATCCGTGACCTGCGAGCCCCCCTGTGGATGCTCGACCATCTGAAACCGGACGACCTGTCCTGGCTTTCCGGTGATCTCGCGCACGAGACGGGGATCTGGCTGGTGCGCCACGGCACCCACCACCTCCCCACCCGTGTGGGCCTCCACCTGCTGGCCGGCAGAGCCACCCCGCAGGACGCCGAGCTCATCCGGACCATCGGCCTGCTGTCCTGCCTCGGGCCAACGGCGGTGAACGTCCTGGAGACGATCCCCGAGGTGACGGCCGACCTGATCTGGCTGGCCGATCGGGCCTCACCCCTCACTCGCGCCCGGGCCATAGCGGCGATGTGCCGCATCGGTGACCTGATCGCCCTCGGCTGGCTGCTCCGCCACGCAGCCGACGGCCATCATCCGACGGGGAGCGAGGCCGTACGGATCGCCGAAGCGGTGTCCTTGGCGGACGTCCTGGAGGAGGGCCCCACGATCGACAACGAGATCGTCCTCACCGCCGCCCGGCTTCTGCAGGGACTGTGCTCCGCCGACGGCTATCCGGCGCGGCCGGATGAGTACCACGACGCTTGCCGGGCGATCGCGGCCTTCGCGGTACACGCCGCCGGGGCAAGACCGGAGCCGGACCTGCTGGCCGCGCTCATCACTCTCGCCGAGGAACTGCGCTCCGGCCCTGCCGCTCTCCTGCCCTGGCCGACCGGAGAGCCCGCCGCCACGCTCACCCAGCTGGACCGTCTGATCGCCTCGCCGCGCTGGGTGCCGGTCCTGGCGGAAGCGCGGCGTTCCGCCGATCGGACGACGCGGTGGCGGGCGGGCTGGGCGGCCCGTGCCATCTCCAGACCGTTCCCCTACCTGGCGTCGCCGGACGACGCGCACGACCGGCTGGCCATCCGGGTCGCCGTCCCTGATCCCGTAAGGGGTGGTCGGGTCGAGACCCGGCTGCTGGTGAACCGCCGGCCGGTGATCGCGGCAGCGTTCCGCAAGGGCCCGCCGTACGAGCCGGAGCAGATGCTCGGCGCTCTGGAGGCCACCGACCGACCCCATGAGACACGGATGGCTACGGCGTACTGCGCCGAGGGTTGCTGCGGAGCCCTGTACGTCACCATCGTGCGCGACGGCGACACCGTGATCTGGCGAAGCTGGCGCGATCCCGACGGAACGGTCACGCTGCCGCCGTTCCGCTTCCAGGCGGCGCAGTACGCCGAGACGATCGCCCAGGCCGTACGCGACCATGGGTGGGAGTGGCAGGCCCGCAGCCTGGCGCGCCGGCTCGACCGGCGGCTGCGTGACGAGCCGGAGCCGCTGACGGCCTGGCAGTGTGATCTCGGTGGCGTGTTCGCGGGGACCGAGGAGCAGGACACGGTCAGGATGACCTTCTGGTATCCGGGCCATCCTTCGTCGCGGGGTGACGACGATCCGTGGCTTCAGTTCCAGTGGGTCATCCCGGTCGACGACACCGACCTCGACGCACAGGTCGCTCAGCTGGCCGACCGCCTCCACCGCACCGACCCCAAAACCTATGCCAAGGTCGTCGGCGGCTCGCCAGAGTACGCCCACCGCCTCGGCTTCCCTTGGCCACCCTGACCAGTCGACTCCTGGGCCGGTCCGGTGTCAGTCCCCTCGTACGTGGACAAGCCCACCTACCCGAACGAACTGTGCCGGGTGTCGCGACCCCCGCTCCTCACGTCACCGGCGTTGCCCTACTTCGTCGACCACGGCGAAGCCGAGGATCGCCTCGATATCGTCTCCCAGGTAGCGGTAGGTCTGGGGATCCAACACGATGGTCTGCGGGCTGCCCGGCCTGCTGCCGCGGTCGAAGACCACCCCGATGCCGCGCCGTCCGGCGAAGTCGGTGGCGTCGCTGACCACCCGTACGCCAGGGATCTTCGCCAGGGCTCGGTACAGTGCGGCATTCGTCTTGGCCGGGATGAGCGGGTTTTGCCGGAAGAACATGGCGATCACTCCGAAGGTGGTCACGTCCCTGCCGTTGTCGCGGTAATCCTTCCTGATCCGCGCGAGCAGGGCGTCCGGGTCGGTGGGCAATCCGGCGGCGTAGTCATACAACTTGTTCGGAGTCTGGTTCACCACGCCGGGACCGCCGATGGCACCTCCGTTGAACCGCGGGTCGAGGCGGCGGGGCTTTTCTCCTAGGGCCAGAATGCGCTTCCTGTAGAGCTGTCCGTTCTGGACGGACTGCGCCATCTGCTTACCGTCGAACTTCCACCATTCCTCCACCTTCACCTTCCCTCTCAGCATCGTTCCCCCGTCGGGCTGGAGGGCGAAGGCGGTTATCCGCTGGGTGTAGACCCACTGGTCGGGGCTGGGCCGGGCTGGCGCGGGCTGGCGCGCGACGGTGGCCGCGGCCAGTTCGAGAGTCCGCAGGGTCGTGTCCGTACCGGGTTGTGGTGTGGCGGTGGGGAGCGTGGCGTTCGGAGTGGATCGTGGGATGTCGGCGGGGAGCAGGCCGAGTTTCGTCACGACGACGATCATGGCGGCACTGGTTCCCAGCACGCCGGTGATCGCCACCAGGCGGCCGGCGCGCACTCGCAGGGTACGGCGCCACGTGGGGGCGGAGTCGAACTCGCGTCGCAGGCGAGTCCACGCCCGAGCCTTCGCCGCGGGATCGTGCGGCGGGTCCGCCGGGCGGAACCGCCGGATGAGGGCGATGTCCTCGTCATTCATGTATCCACCTCCGGGGATCACTGGGGTTGATGTCGCCGAATGTCCGACGGAGCTTCTTACGAATCCGGTGCAACCGTGACCCGACGGTGCCCGGTGGCACTTGGAGGGCCTGCGCGGCCTCCTCGTAGGTCAGGTCGGCCCAGGCGATGAGGAGGAGCAGGTCGCGTTCGGCGGGCGAGAGCCGTGCCAGCGCCGACGCGATGCGAGGAGCGAGCTGCTGAGCGGTCATCCGTTCGTCGCTGGCCCGGTCGAAGGACTCACTGAACCATTCGGTGTCGGCCCGGGCGAGCAGTTGGTGACGGCGGCGTTCCATCCGCCGGTGCTGGCGGATGAGGTTGGTGGCGATGCCGTATAACCACGGTCGAGCGTCCGCCCGCGTCCGGTCGTAACGACGCCGGCTGCGGAAGGCGGCGGCGAAGGTCTCCGCACCGACGTCCTCGGCCAGGTCAGGCCCCAGCCGCAAGGCGATGTAACGGTAGATCTCGTCCCAGTGCCGCTGGAAGATCGTGGCGAACCTCTCCGGATCGGTGAAGGACGCGCCGATCGCCTCACCGTCGGTCACTCCTCCGGTATCCGGAGGCCCTGTCATCGCCACCAACCTGCACTCCTCTGATGCGCCGTCTCTGTCATCCAGTACTTGGCGCCACACGCGCCTCCTCTTCCACTTCTCTCGCGGGAATCGTGTCGTCGAGCCCAACCGAGGAGGCAATACGGAGGCGGAGACGCTCGCTCAGCTACGGGCTGACTTGTCCTACCTTGGCTTCTCGCGCGACGTCGTAGCGCTCGGGCCGGTGCCAAGGTCGGGCCTCTGCGTGGAGCAAGGGCGCAGGCTTGCGGAGAAGGCGCGTGATCATGCTCGGCGATCGGGTTTCGATCCCTGGGAGAAACGGGATCTGGCGGATCCGCTGGAGGAAGCCTTTGGGGTGGATGTCCGCATCGTGCGCCTGCCCGAAGGGTTCGACGGGCTCAGCTGGGCGGATGACCACTGCCGGCTCATGGTGGTGAACACCTCCAGGGCTCCCGCTCGCCAGCGCTTCCCCATCGCCCACGAGTTGGGCCACCTGCTGGCTGGAGACGACCAGGGCCTCCACCTGGATGCCAACCTGCATGACGCCGGCCACAGGAAGCGACCCACAGAGATGCGAGCCAACGCCTTCGCGGCCGAGTTTCTCCTGCCCGAAGACCTGTTGCGAGCGGAAGCCGCCCGGCTCACCTGGTCAGAGGAGTCGTTCGCCCGCCTGGCGTGCCGCCTGTGGGTGACGCCGGGCAACCTCGCGTGGCGGCTGCTGGGGCTTGAGTTGATCGATCGCCGGCAGTTCGACGTTCTTGGGCGGATGATCGCGGCGTCCGCTGCTCGGCTGGCTGGGGCGATGAGTGCGTTCGCGGAGTGGATCGCCTCCGCCTCCCGGCCGCGCGTCCCAACCTCCCTCGTACGCACCACGTACCAGGCGTACGCCGATGGCAAGGCGACGTTGCGGCCTTTCGCCAACCTCCTTGGCGTTGACACCGCCACCCTTCGCCAGGCCATCAGCGAACCGAGAGAGGACTTTCCTTTCTCGCCATGACCTACTCCTGGTTCCCCGACAACACGGTGCTGTGTAACTTCGCGGCGGTTTCCGAGTTGCCTCTCCTGGAGAAGATCCTCCGCGGCCGTGGGCGATGGGTTGAAGCGATCGCGACGAGGGCTTCAAGCTGCTTCACCAGATGCGGGAAGCCGGCAGGCACGTACGCGTACCAGTTCATCCGTCGCATTTGTGATGGCAGCCCTTGCGGCACGGAGGTGGAGCCGTGGCCGGAGCTGCGCCGTGTTCGTGCTCGGCCGAGAGCGCGCGGGCGGCCGGGTGGTCCGAACACGCGGCCTCATGGCCCCCACGCGAGGTCAGTAGGCGGGCGCGGCGGTAGGAGCCAGCCGCCGCGCTTCCTGCGTGCTGGTGATGCGCGAGATCACCATGGCCGCCGGTGCCGCCGCGATGAGCCACAGCGCGATGCTCACGATGTCGTACTGGGCGGCGAGGGCCATGCCTTCCAGGTCGTCGGCCCTGAACATGCGGCCGACCACGTTGGACACCAAGGACGCGATCAGCAAGCTCGCCCACCAGACGGTGACCAGTCGGGAGCGGGGTGACGGGTCGGCGCCGGCTCGATGGGAGGCACGCCAGATGTCGTCGACGATCTGCTTGGGATACCAGAAGGCGATGATCGGCACTATCCACCCGAAGACCAGCCAGGGCTTGCCGTGCCGGTGCTCGCCGGGCGCGAGCACCTCCGCGTTCGCCCTGACCCGGAAGAGCCAGATCAGGAACATCACGGCGGTCACGACGAAGACCGCTGCCTCCGCGATGGCCGACGCGGCGTAGATGGCGTCGCTCGTCGCGATCTCCGTCTCGCTGACGGAGTCGGGGGTGTCGATCATCCGGTTGATGATCGCGATTTCCTGCACGTCGATCACGGCGGCGGCGAGGCCCACGAGGCAGTCGAGCGCCAGCGCGCCGAGTGCCAGGTTGGCCAAGCCGCGTACCGGGCGTAACGGTGGTGTCGGTGGCGAGTACAACGGTGGTGTCGGTGGTGAGTACATGGCGCGTGCCTTCGCAACTGAGGTCCGATTGGTCGGTCCGCCAGTGTTATCAAGCCCGCGACGCGCTGGGCAGGAGTCTCCGACCTGGCGCACTTTCGTGATCAACCTGGGATCTTGCGAGCCGGTTGTGTGCACTTCTACCTGGAACGCCCCCTCCTACTTCGACGATGATCATGTGTCACCCGGATACGTGCGAAGGCAGGGCGCTCGATGGGGCACAGGGTTTTGCTGGACAACACGCCGCTGTTCGCCGGCTCGGATCCGGACGAGGTCCGCGAAGAGGTGGGGCGGGTGTTCTGCGCGCACCGGCTGGACCTGACCGGCGATCCCGCCCTGCTGGCGGCGCGGTTCAACTCCGCGCAGCTCGGCTCCGTACGAGTGAGCTACCTCGACTACGGCACCGACGTCCGCATCGAGCCGGGGGAGCTGGAGTCGTTCTTCCTGGTGCAGGTGCCGCTGGCCGGGCACAGCCTGATCCGCTGCGGCGGGCAGGAGATCGTCTCCACCCCTTCGCTGGCCTCGCTGCCGTCGCCCACGGAGCATCTCGACATGCGCTGGGCCGCGCAGTGCCCGCAGCTGATCGTCAAGTTCGACCGCGTGATCGTCGAGCAGACACTGGAGCAGATGCTCGGTGAGCGGCTCGACCGGCCGCTCGTCTTCGACCTGGGCGTGGACATGACCAGCGGCTGGGCGCGGAGCTGGCGGGCGATGGCCGACCTGATCGTCCACGCGGCCGAGGACGGCGGCGGGCTGGCCGCGCAGTCGCTGGCCCTCGCCCACCTGGAGAACGCGCTGCTGTCCAGCCTGCTCACCATGCAGCCGTCCAACTACTGGCCGCAGCTGGCCGCGCCGCGGCGGCCGGCCGTGCCGAAGGTGGTGCGGCGGGCGATGGGGTTCATCGAGGAGCACGCCCACCTGCCGATCAACACGGCCGACGTGGCGGGGGCCGTGGCGGTCAGCACCCGCTCGCTGCAGGAGGGCTTCCGCACGCACCTGGGACTGACCCCGATGGCACACCTGCGCGATGTGCGGCTGGCCAGGGTGCACGAGGAGCTGCTGGCCGCCGACCCGGCGCGGGTCACGGTCACCGCCGTCGCCGCACGCTGGGGTTTCCCGCACCAGGGCCGCTTCGCCGCGGCCTACCGGGAAAGGTACGGCCAAGCTCCGTCGGCGACGCTGCGAAACTCCGCGTCAACTGGACGGAACCCGCGCTCAGCGGATGGATGGCGTACGGCACCGAAACGTACCTTCTGAGCATCCACTCCAGCTCACCGAAGGAACCCACCATGCGCGAGATCCTCATCGTCGGCGCCGGGCAGGCCGGGCTGCACCTGGCGCTCGGCCTGCTGCGCAACGGCTACGGCGTCACCGTCGTCTCCAACCGGACCCCCGACGACATCCGGGACGGCCGGGTCACGTCGAGCCAGGCCATGTTCGGCACCGCCCTCGGCCACGAGCGCGCCCTCGGCCTCGACCAGTGGCCGGACTGCCCGCCGATCGACGGGATCCAGCTCGCCGTCCCCGGGCCCGACGGTGGCAAGGCCATCGGCTGGGCGGCCCGGCTGGACGAGCCGGCCCGCTCGGTCGACCAGCGGCTGAAGATGCCCGCCTGGCTCGCCGAGGTGGAGAGGCTGGGCGGGAAGGTCGTCATCCACGACGCGACACCCGGCGACCTGGAGGAGTACGCGGCCCGGTACGACCTGGTCCTGGTGGCGGCGGGCAAGGGGAAGATCGCCTCGCTGTTCGAGCGGGACGCCGCCCGTTCGCCGTACGACGTCCCGCAGCGCGCACTGGCCCTCACCTACGTCAACGGGCTCACGCCCCGGCCCGGCCACTCCGCGGTCTGCTTCAACCTGATCCCCGGCGTCGGCGAGTACTTCGTCTTTCCCGCGCTCACCGTCACCGGGCCGTGCGAGATCATGGTGTTCGAGGGAATCCCCGGTGGGCCGATGGACTGCTGGGGCGACGTCTTCACCCCCGCCGAGCATCTGGCCAGGAGCCGCTCGATCCTGGAGACGTACCTGCCGTGGGAGGCCGCCCGCTGCGCCGGCGTCGAGCTCACCGATGAGCGCGGCACCCTCGCCGGCCGGTTCGCGCCCACGGTCCGCCGGCCCGTCGCCGTCCTGCCCACGGGCGCCCCGGTGCTCGGCGTCGCCGACGTGGTGGTGCTCAACGATCCCATCACCGGCCAGGGCGCCAACAACGCCGCCAAGTGCGCCTCCACCTACCTCGCCGCCATCCTGGAGCGCGGCGACCAGCCGTTCGACCAGGCGTGGATGGAGGACACCTTCGAGCGCTACTGGGCGGGCGCCCGGCATGCCACCGCGTGGACCAACGCGCTGCTCGCCCCTCC
Organism: Nonomuraea sp. CX421; assembly: GCF_059358955.1. Taxonomy (NCBI): domain Bacteria; kingdom Bacillati; phylum Actinomycetota; class Actinomycetes; order Streptosporangiales; family Streptosporangiaceae; genus Nonomuraea; species Nonomuraea sp. CX421. Next base: position 43,413 of record NZ_JCADBK010000036.1, read on the forward strand.
GCCGCCGCACGTGCTCGAGATCCTCGGCGCTGCCGGCTCCCTGCCCGCGGTGGCCTCCCGCTTCGTCAACGGGTTCGACGACCCGGCCGACTTCGCCGAGTGGTTCATGGACCCGGCCTCGGCCCGCGACTACCTCGCGAGCGCGTCATGAGGTCCCTGCGTGACGCGCTCGGCCGCTACGCCACCGGGGTGGCGGTGGTCACCACCTGCGCGCCGGGCGGGGAGCGGATCGGGGTGACCGTGAACTCCTTCGCCTCCGTCTCGCTCGACCCCGCCCTGGTGCTGTGGTGCCTGTCCAGGCGCGCGCCGAGCACCCAGGCGTTCCTGCGGGCCGGGCGGTTCGCCGTCAACGTCCTGGCCTGCGGGCAGGAGCACCTGTCGCAGCGGTTCGCCAGACCGGCGCCGGACAAGTTCGCCGGAGTGGAGACCCGTCTCACGCCGAGCGGGCTGCCGGCTCTCGCCGGCGCCCTGGCCTTCTTCGCCTGCCGTACGGTGACCGCGTACGAGGCCGGGGACCATCGCATCTTCGTCGGCGAGGTCGAGCACTTCCAGTGGCACGAAGGCGAGCCGCTGGTCTTCCACGCGGGCCGCTACCGCGAGCTGGGGGTCATGGACCCGTCCATGGACCGGATCGGAGCCTGAGCCGCCGCCGCTCAGGGGGTGGAGGGGTGGCCGGAGCGGCGCCAGGCCGTGAAGCCGCCGTCCAGGGGGCGGGCGGTGTGGCCGTGGGCGCGCAGGAGGCGGACCGCCTTCGGGGAGACGACGCAGTAGGGGCCGCCGCAGTAGGCGACGATCTCGGCGTCGTGGGGGAGGTCGTCGAGGTGGTCCTGGAGGGTCGCCAGGGGCAGCGAGATGGCGCCGGGGACGTGGCCTTCGGCGTAGGCCGCCGCGGACCGTACGTCGATGACGACCGTGTCGGGGTCGGTGAGGCGGGCGGCCAGCTCGTCGGCCGTGACGCCCTCCAGCGCCCCGAGGTGCTCGGCGACCGCGTCGCGCAGGTCGGCCAGGCGCCCGTGGGCGAAGCCCTGCAGCTCGCCCAGGAAGCGCGACACCCGCTCGTCGGCCAGCCGGTAGCGCACCCGGGTGCCGTCCTTACGGCTGGTCACCAGGTGGGCGGCCCTGAGGTGCTGGAGCTGGGCCGAGGTGTTCTTCAGCGGGACGCCGGCCTCCTCGGCCAGCTCCTCGACCGTGCGCTCGCGCTGGTCGAGGACGTCGAGCAGGCGCAGCCGCACCGGGTTGGACAGGGCCTTGCCGATGCGGGCGAGCTGCGCGTAGATCGGTTCCTCAGGGAAGCCGGACATCAGACCATGTACTGGTCGTGGCGGAGGTAGACGTCGGTCCACTCCTCGGGGGTGAGCTGCCGGCCGGTGGTGGCGATGTCGGCCAGCTCCTCGAAGTAGGCCTCTCGCGGGGCGCCGGGGGTGAACAGGATGAGCATCGAGGCGGGCTCGCCCGACTGGTTGCAGAAGGCGTGGATGCCGCCCTCGGGCACGTACAGGAAGTCGCCCGGCCTGCCGTCCACCCACCGCTCGCCGTTGTAGAGCCTGATGGTGCCGTCGAGGACGTAGAACGACTCGGTGATCGTGCGGTGGAAGTGGGGGCTCGGCCCGCTCTTGCGCGGGCCCATCTCCCACCGGTAGAGGCCGAAGGCGCCGCCGGTCGAGGCGCCGGTGCCGAGGTAGTGGACCTCGGTGGGCCTCTCGGCCGGGTCGTCGGTCTTGGGGCCCATCGTCAGGTCCGGCGGCAGGTCGGCGGACCGGAAGACACCGCTGGCGGCACCGTGCTCGTCGAGGTAGCGGGGTTCGGGGTAGGACACGTCCGTCTCCTTCGAAAGTTCTAAGGATCTTTAGAATAGTAGGCAGTGCTGTCCCTGTAAAGAGCCGCGGGCGTTGCGTTGGGCTTGGCTCCGGGGTCAGCGCTGCCAGACCCGGACGTGGTCGACCACGAAGTCGGCCGGGAAGACGGTGGCGGCGTCGGGGTCGCCCAGCCAGCCGCCGACCTGGAAGTTCAGCCGCAGGTGGAACTTGCGCTTGTAGGTGTCGTCGGCGCCGAAGGTCTCCTCCAGCCACGACGTCGTGTCGCCGGTCCGGCGCCAGATCTCGCGACCGTCCACGTACCAGCGGATCACGCCTGGCTCCCACTCGGTGGTGTAGGTGTGGAAGCCGTCCCCAGGGTGACCCGTGGGGAAGGTGTAGCGAAAGTCGTTCTTGGTGGGCTTGTAGTCGCGGAAGATGGCCGCCGTCGCCGCCTTGTAGTAACTCGCGCCGCCGGGAAGCTCGGTCACGTCGATCTCGCCGTTGAGCCCGTCATCGGGCCGCATCCAGAAGGCGGGCCACAGGCCGCGCGAGTTCGCCGGTCCGTTGGGCGACTTGATCCGCGCCTCGAACCGGCCGTAGGTGAACGACGCCTTGCCTATGGTGTCGACGTAGCCGGTGGTGTAGGGCCGCGTGGCGCCGCCGCAGGTGTAGTTCTCCTTCTGCGCCCGGATGGTCAGCGAACCGTTCGCGACGAAGATGTTCTTCGCCCGGCTGGTGATGCAGGCGCGGTCATAGTCGACGTACGAGTCCCGCGCGCGCCACTTGGCCGTGTTCAGCGCGGTGCCGTCGAACTCGTCGGACCACACGAGCCGCCAGCCGGGGCCGGGGGAGGGCGTCGGGGTCGGAGTTGGCGTGGGACTGGGCGCCGTGTAGGAGATGACCAGCCGTGGCCGCGCGGCGGTGTTGGTGTTCTCCTTGGACGCCCAGTAAACCCGGGTGTTTCGGGTGGACTGGCGAACGGCGAAGGTCACCGCGCCGTTGCCTTTCACCGCCGACGAGACGTTCCAGGCGTTGTAGCCCGCCGTCACCGCGGTGCTGGTGTCGAGCGCGGCGCCGAGGGTCGGCTTGCTCGCCCAGGTCCCGGCGCCGCCCGCGCCGCCGCTCGCCTGGTGAACGGCGGTCGTGGTGCTCGCGAAGGCGGTCCATGTATACAGTTCGAGTCGCGCCGTGATGTTCGAGGCGCCGGCGGGCAGCCCCGCCACCGTGAACCCGACCACGGCCATGCGCTCACCGCTGGGGTTTCCGTCGCACAGTGAAGGACAGGTCGCCAAGGTGGTCCTGGCGCTGTTGTCGCCGTCCTGAACCACCTGTGTGTACGTGGTGTCAGCTGACGCGTTGACCGTCGCGGAGGCCGCTGCGGAGGCGGTCGCGGAGGCGACGCCCGTGATGCTGACGAGTAAGGCGCTCGCGGCGGTGGCCACCACAGTGGCGCGTCCCACGGAACCTAAAGCCCTTTTCATCATTTCCTCTCCGGATAAGCCCGCACGCATTCGTCCGGCGTGCGGGCTAATAACGCAAGGAGAGCCGGCCAGGGCGGCAATCCGGACTCGGATCGCCGACGAGAGAATTCCCATGGGCATCGGCATCGAATGGCGGTGATCAACTTACGCATGGACGGACCGGTGCGCAAGCTCATCTTCGAACGACGGAGAGCATGATTCACGCACAACGGCGCCCGTCCTCAGGTGATGAGGACAGGCGCCGTTCCGGTCGTGTCATCGGAGACTCGGGGTCACGGCTCCAAGGTGATTCCTTCGCGCCGGAGGTCCTCGATGATGCCGTCCACCAGCCGGGTGCTTACGGTGTGGGCCAGCTCGCCGGTCTCGCGCAGCTCACGTACGGCCGGCACCGGATCGGGGTCGGAGAACAGCCGCTCGTCCGCGTGGTCCACCGGCCGGCCGGTCGGGTCGATGGTCCACCAGGAGGCTTCGAGGGCGATGCCGTTGGGGTCGCTGAAGTAGATGGAGCGCAGGAAACCGTGGTCGATGACGTCGGTGACCTCGCATCCGTGTGCCTTGAGCCGGTCGCGCATCCTGATGAGGGCGTCCTCGTCGGGGAGGTGCAGCGACAGGTGGTCGAACTGGGCGGCGCGGGCGTAGGGGACGCCGGCCGGCTTGGCGAAGCTGTCGAGCTCCTGGTCGGTGTATTCGAAGAAGGCGATCGTGTTGCCCGGGCCCACCTCGAAGAAGTAGTGCCTGAACGCGGGGATGGCGAGGGTGGTGACCAGCCGGGCGTCGAGCACACCGTGCCAGAACCGCACGGTCGCGTCCATGTCGGCGGTCACCAGGGCGAGGTGATGCACTCCCCGCCAGTGCATCGTTTCTGGGGTTGCGGCCATGCGTTAACCGTACGCCTTTCAACTATTCCCGTGGAGCCAGTACCTGGTTTCGTCACGTTCGGGTAGGCGAAAAAGACGGAACGGCGGTTGCCCCCGAAACGCGCCGATCACCAAGAAGTGCGGCAAGTGGCCCGTGGAAGGAAACCGATGGTGTCCCATCCCAATCTCGACCCCGAGCTCCGTGCGGGGCTGGAAGAACTGCTCGTCCCGGTGTTCGACGCGTCCACCGCGACCATGGAGAGCATCGCCGGGCACCGGGCCGGGCTCCAGGTGATGCTGGCGGGCATTCCGGCGCCCGAGAGCGACGTCGTCATCGAGAACCGTCACGTGCCGCACCCCGACGGCGGGCCCGGCCTGCGGCTGCGCGTCTACCAGCCGGCCGGGTCCGGCACCGGGCGGCCCTGCTTCTACTGGGTGCATGGCGGCGGGATGATCCTCGGCGCCCCCGAGATGGACGACCACACCCTCGTCGGCTACGTCGAACGGCTCGGCTGCGTCGTCGTCTCGGTCGACTACCGGCTCGCCCCCGAGCACCCCCACCCCGTGCCCGTCGAGGACTGCTACGCGGGGCTGGTGTGGACCGCCGAGCACGCCACCGAGCTGGGCATCGACCTCGAACGGCTGGCCGTGGGCGGGATGAGCGCGGGTGGCGGGCTGGCCGCCGCGACCGTGCTGCTCGCCCGTGACAGGGGCGGCCCCGCCGTGGCCTTCCAACTGCTGCTGTCCCCCATGCTCGACGACCGCAACGCCACGCCGTCCAGCCACGAGTTCACCGAGTCCGCGTTCTGGAACCGCGAGGCCAACCTCTTCGGCTGGACCGCCCTGCTCGGCGACCGGATGGGCGGCGACGACGTCTCCCCGTACGCCGCGCCGGCCCGGGCCGAGGATCTGTCAGGGCTGCCTCCGGCGTTCATCGACGTGGCGGAGCTGGAGGTGTTCAGGGACGAGGACCTCGACTACGCCCGGCGGCTCGTCCAGGCCGGGGTCTCGACCGAGTTCCACCTGTATCCGGGCGGTTTCCACGGCTTCGACGCGCTGATCCCGGCCACCGAGCTGAGCCGCAGGGCCGTGGAGACCAGGTTCGCCGCGCTCTCCCGCGCCTTCCAGCGCTGACCGCCGGGGGACGGGTCAGGCGCGGTGGCGGCCTCGGCGGGAGGCCTTGTCCTTGCCTGGACCGGTCGCGGACACCAGGGCGGGGGTGGCGGCGGCATGGGACGTGACGCGGTGGCGGCGTCCGCGTGGCGTGGCCGCTCGCGTGAGCGGTTCGTCCGCATACGCGTCCGCGCCGACGTACGCGTATTCCGCGCCGGCGTAGGTGTCCGCGCTGGCGTAGGTGTCCGCCCCGGCGTACGCGTCCGCGCCGACGTAGGTATCGACGTACGCGTCCGCCACGCGGTCACGTCGTCCGTGCGATACGGCCTGCGGGCGCTCAATCACCCAGGGATCGCTGCCCCGGCCGCCGTCGACGCCCGAGGGGATCGGCCACAGGGCGTCCGCCCAATAGGCGTCGGTGCGCGGCTGGTCCGTACGGAGTGGATCGGCCCGGTGTGGATCGGATCGGTGTGGATCGGATCGGTATGGCTCGGCCCGGTGTGGGTCGGCCCGGTGGGAGTCGAGTCGGCGGGGCGAGGGCCAAGGGGACAGATCGGCGCGGCGGGGGTCCGAGAAGCGGGGGTCGGACCAGCGCTGGTCGGCGCGGGGAGGCTCAGAGCGGTGGATGTCGGTGCGGTGCGGCTCGATTCGGTGGACGTCGGCGCGATGCGCGTCGGAGGTGCGGTGGCGGCGGCCGCGCAGCGGGGCGTCGGGCGTGAAGGCCGCGGGCTCCTCGACCGGGTGGCCGCTGCGACGGCGACGGCCGTAGTAGCCGCTGTCCCTCCGATGGGCGTGCGACGGCCGCGACAGACTGTCCAGCTCCTGCCAGGCGTCGTCCAGGGCAGCGAAGGGGCGGCGGGTGCGGATAGGGCTCTCGAAGGGGCGCCGGATCGGAGCCGGCGAGGGGACGGCCGCGACGGGCCGGAGTTCGCGGGTGGCGCGCTGAGGCGCCGCGAACGGCGTGAACGCGTCGAAGGCGCTGACCGCTTCGGGAATGTCCGGAACGACGACCGGGGCGAACGGCAGGGCGACCCCGACGGGAACGAGCGGCGCCGGGATGACGGGCTCGGCGATGAGCGGCGTGGCGGGCTCGACGGCTGCCGGCGCGGGGGCGGCCAGGATCGCGGTGGCCCGGATGGCGGTGCGGGGCTTGCGGCGGTGGTGACCGCGCCGGGCGGGCGCCACCGGTGACGGGACGGCGAGCACGGGCCGTACGCGGAGCTGCTTCGTCTTGGCGACGGCGAGCACGGCGAGGGCGGCCACCAGGGCGGAGCCGATCAGGGCGGGGGAGCCGAGCGCCGGAGCCGGATGGGAGGCGGAGGCGTCGACGAGGACGGGAAGGGGCTCGGTGGTCACCGCGTTGGTGTCGGCGGTGGCGGGTTTGGCGTGCTTGCCCTTCTTGACCGTCTGCCCGGTGCCGGTGCCGGTGCCGGTGGAGGGCTTGGCGGCGCTCGTGCGGGAGGTGTCGGACGACTGGGGCTTGGCGGCCTGGGCCTGAGGGGCGGCCGGGGCGCTGGCGCCCGCCTGCGGGACCTCGTCGCGGCGCTTCTGGGAGGGCTTGGTCTGGGCGCTCAAGCCGGCCTGGGGCTCCTGCTGGACCTCGGAGTAGGGGATCAGCGAGCTGAGTGGACCGTTCTGCAGCCGGCTGAGGTCCGGGGAGTTCTCGGTGGTGGGCTGGTTCGCCCGGTCGCGGGAGGCGTTCTCCCTGGCCTGCTGCTCGACCAGCCGCTGGTCGAGGCGTTCTTTGATCCGCGCCGGGTAGCCGTAGCCCACGACTTTGCTGGTGTCACGTTCCTTGCGCTTGAGCACGCCGCCGTCGATGTTGCCCTCGATGGTGTGGATCGTGTTGCCCTCGACCCTGGTCACGACGCCTACGTGGTCGATCGCGCCGATCGAGTTGGAGCCGCCCCAGTCGAAGAAGACGAAGGCGCCGGGCTCGGGCTTGCGGCCCCAGGCGTCGTTCTTCTTGAACCATCTGGCGTGTCCGACGGTCCAGGCGAACTGGCCCATCCACTCCTCGTAGCCGAGCTTGTGCGCGGCCCACGAGAGCAGCATGTCGCACCAGGGTGCGGAGCTGTAGTCGGCGTCGAACTCGACGTTCTTGCCGTACCAGTCGCCGAACTTGGTGTAGGCGCCGGACTTCTCCGAGTAGCCGAGCTGGCTCTCGAGAAGGTCGATGAACTTCTTCGTCTCTGGCGTCATGGACGTGCGGGGGAACCTTCCGGGCAAGACCGGGTTTACCACCCCAATCCTGGGTAAAGCGGGTATCCCGGGACAGGTGTGACAATCCGGAGGCCTGTACTCTTCCGTGATGAAGGAGGCTACCGTGACAAAACGGCAGGTCAAGCACGCGTCATGAGAGGGTAAAACTCTCAAGGTGGGTGAAGGTGCAGGTCAAGAGCTTGCCAGAAATGTCCCCGCAAAGTCGGTTTATGCGTAAAAGATCTACCATGTTCTCTCGGTGAACGAGATTCGGTAGAACGTGTTCTAGGATGGGCTCATGACGACCGAGGTGACCACCGGGGAGAGCGGGCTCGCAGCGCTGTGCGTGCTCGCGCAGCAGACCCGCGAGTTGATGGACGCGGTGGCGGTCACCGATGTCGGCGAGGACGAGCTGGTGGCCGTCACCGCCGAGCTGACGGCGCTGACCGAGCGACTCAACGTCGTCCGCCGCGGCACCCCGCAGCCCTTCGAGATCGGGCCCGGCGGAACGGTCCGGCACCTGGGCAACGCCGTCACCGGCGCCGCCAACCCGTACGCCCCGCCGGTGGTGATCGAGGCGTCGCCCGAGGGCGGGGTGCGAGCCGAGATCACCTTCCGGCCGCTGCACGAGGGGCCTCCCGGCCTGGTGCACGGCGGGATCAGCGCCATGGTGCTCGACCACCTGCTCGGCCAGGCGGTGGCCGTCGCCGGGTTCGCGAGCATGACCGGCACGCTCACCATCCGTTACCGCGCCCCCGTGCCGTACGGCCGGCCGCTCGTGGCGACGGCCGAATACACCCGCGCGGAGGGCCGCAAGACCTGGGCCGACGGCCGCATCGCGCTGCCTGACGGCACGCCGCTGGTGGAGGCGACGGGCCTGTTCATCGTCCCGTCCGCCTGGCTCGGCCGAGACCCGACGGACCCCGCCCAGCTCACCCCCGGCGACGCGGGCTGGCCGCCGCCGGTCACCGGACAGGACGGTTGACGGCGGCGCGGGGTGGGGGCCTCAGTAGCCGGCGCCGGTGAGCAGGCCCCCGTCCACGGTGAACTCACTGCCCGTGCAGTAGCTGGACCGCTCGGAGGCCAGGAACGCCACCACGTGTGACACCTCGACCGGTTTGGCGAAGCGCTTGATGACCATGGACTTGACGAACGCGTCGGCGTCCACGGCCTCCATGATCTCCGGGTTCGTTACCATCGAGGTGTTGATCGCCCCTGGATGGACGGAGTTGACGCGGATCTTGAACTGCGCGAGCTCGCGGGCGGCGGACTTGGTCACCCCGCGCACGCCGAACTTGGAGGCCGCGTAGGCCGACAGGCCCTCGGCGCCGACGAAGCCCTCGATCGACGAGATGTTCACGATCGAGCCGCGGCCGGCGGCCTTCATCGGCTCGATGACCGACTTGACGCCGAGCCAGGTGCCCCTGAGGTTGACGCCGATCACCCGGTCGAAGTCGTCGAGCGTCATCTCGCTGATCCGCCGGAACTTCAGGATCCCGGCGTTGTTGACCAGCACGTCGAGCTTGCCGTAGGTCGAGACGGCCGTGTCGACGGCCCGCTCCCACTCCGACGGGTTCGTCACGTCATGACGCACGTATGTCGCCCCCGTCTCCGCGGCCAGCGCCTTGCCCTCCTCGTCCAGCACGTCGCCGAACACCACCGACGCGCCCTCCTCCAGGAACAGCCGCACATGGGCCTCGCCCATGCCGCGCGCGCCGCCGGTGATCAACGCCACCTTGCCGTCAAGCAGACCCATGTCGTCCTCCCGCCGCGACGGCCACCGAGGCCGCCTGCATCGATCGGCGGACGGAGACACCGCCGCCGCGATCTTCCGTACCTCGATGCCGGCGTACGGCCCCAGGTGTAGCCGATCATCGCTAGCCAAGCTAGTGAACGCTTGGTCCTCCGGCAAGGTCACCGCCGTCCATGAGCTCGGCGGGGGAGGAGCCGGTGGGCAGGGAGGACGCTTGCTCGGTCACGGGGGAGCCGGTGGGCAGGGAGAGCGGCTCCTCGGTCGGCTCCTCGCCTGGCTTCGTCGAGGCGGTGTGGGCCGCCGAGGTGGCGTCCTGTGACGGCGACGGGCCGGTCGGCTGGGTCGGGGTGGCCGGGCAGGCGGCGCCGCGCACGGCCGCCTCACTGACCTGGGGCCCGTTGCCGGCGGCGGGCTCGGTCAGCACGACGATGCCGAAGTGGGTGGTGACGCCGCACGCCACGCTCCCCGGAGCGCGGGTCACGCCGCTGGTGTAGAGCGTCCGTCCGGTCAGCGTGCGCGCCTCCTCGCCGACGGTCCGGGCCGGGCCGTCGCCCTCGCGCACGGTGTAGGTGATGCGCAGCCGGACCGGCCCCGTGCCGTCGGCGGCGACGCGCACCTCGCCCGCGGAGCCGCTCCACTGGACGATGGCGGCGGCGCGCACGACCGGACGCGCGTTCGCGCTGCGCCGGGCGGTGGGGCCCGGGGCGGTCCCGGTGGCGGTGGGCCCGGTGGTGGGAGGGCCAGTGGGAGGACCGGTGGTGGGCGGCGCGGTGGGAGGGCCGGTGCGGATCGCGGTGGGCGTGGGGACGGCGGGCTGCGAGCCGGCCGGTCGGGAGGCGGTCGGCGCGGGCGCGGAGGAGGTGGGAGGTTCGCTCTCCTCGGTGGAACGCGCGGGGGTCGTGTCGTCGGCCGGGTCGAGCTCGCCGGCCGTCTCGGGCCGCGGCATCAGCACCGTCCCGGGACCGGGAGGCAGCTGGCCGCCCGACAGCATGAGCATCACCAGTACGGCGAGCACGGTCGCGGCCGCGATCCACAGGTGGGGCGGCAGCCGGGGCACCTTCGACAGCCGCTCGCGGACGGTGACCGGTGCCGGGCCGTCTCCGCTGCCGGCCTTGGCCAGCGGGAACCGCAGGGCGAGCAGCGTGGCCAGCTCGGCGAGGTGACGACGGCCGCGCTGCTCCCAGTCGGGGCCGTAGCCGGCCACCGCGTCCTCCTCCAGTTCGGCCGCGAACTGCCGGGCCGAGGCGTACCTGAGCGCCGGATCCTTGGCCAGCCCCCGCCGGAGCAGGTCGCGCAGCGTGTCGGGGACCACTTCCAGCGGCACGGGCTCCGCCAGGTGCAGGTCCCGCAGCCCCGGGACGTCATCGGCGCGGAACGGCGGCCGCCCCTTGACCGCCTCGAACAGCACGCAGGCCGCCGCGTACAGGTCGGCGGGCGGCCCCGCCTGCCCCCGCGTCCACAGCTCGGGCGACATGTACGGCGGGCTGCCCGCGGGCACCCCAGGCTCCTCCGCGTGCACCACCACGCCGAAGTCGCCCAGCTTGGTCGTGCCGTCGGCCTGGACCAGCACGTTCCCGGGCGTGACGTCCCGGTGCGGCACCCCCGTGTCGTGGGCCGCGGCCAGCGCCAGCAGGGTCCCCTTGAGCAGTGCCAGCGCCGCCTCCGGGCTGGTCCGGCCGTGCTCGTCCAGCAGCGTGCGCAGGGACACCCCGTCGACGAGCTCCATGACCACGGCAGCCCTGGTCTGCGTCTCGACGTACTCGTAGAGCTTGACCACGTTCGGATCGTCGATCTCGACCAGGGCGGGGGCGTCCACCCGGAAGCGTTCCATGAACTCGGCGTCCCTGCGCAGCGTCGCGTTCAGGTACTTGATCGCGACGTAGGCGCCGGTGGACTGGTAGGTGGCGAGGAAGACGCGGCCGGTGTGGCCCGCGCCCAGCTGGCGTACTTCGCGGTAACCAGGGACCAAGTCCAACCCCCATCACGCAGCCGTCCTGAGGTTCGACGGTCTCACCCGGGGTTCCGGTTGTCACGATGGCAGATATTTCGCCGTAAGTGGCCGTATATCACCCACTGTTACCGTCTTGTACGGTAATGGGGCGCATGTACGCTTGCCCGAGCAAGCGCTCGGCAGGAGCACAGGCCGCCGGGACTGCGGAAGCCGGGAGCCGCCCCTCCCGGAGCAGGGGGAGGGCTGCCGTGATGGACGGGATGCGACTGGACGGCCGGACGGCCGTGGTGACCGGGGGCGCGGGCGCCATCGGCTCGGCCATCGCCACCGACCTGACGGCGCTGGGCGCCCGGACGGTGATCGCCGACGTTGACCTGCCGGGCGCGGAGAAGGTCGCCGCCGGGCTGGCCGGAGCGGTCCCGATGGCCGTCGACCTCACCTCGCCCGAGTCCGTGGAGCGGTTCTGCCGTGCCTGCGGCGAGGTCGACATCCTCGTGCACAACGCCGGGGTCTCGATCGTCGAGCCGTTCACCGAGAGCGACCCCGCCCACTGGGACCTCATGTGGCAGGTCAACCTGCGCGGTCCGATGCTGATGACCAAGCTGCTGCTGCCCGGGATGACGGCCCGGAGATGGGGCCGGCTGGTGTTCGTCTCGTCCGACGGGGCCCGCGCCGGCTCGGGCGGCGAGGGCGCCTACGCGGCGACCAAGGCGGGCCTGTTCGGCCTGGCCAAGACACTCGCCCGGGAGGCCGCCCGGGCCGAGGTCACCTCCAACGTGGTCTGCCCCGGTCCGACCGACACCCCGATGCTGCGCCGGGTGTCGGCCGCCGAACCCGGACTGGTCGACCGGATCGCCCGGGGCATCCCGCTGCGCCGCCTCGGCGCCCCGGCCGACGTGGCGGGGCTCGTCGCCTTCCTGTGCACCGAACGCGCCGCCTACCTCACCGGGCAGATCCTGTCGGTGAGCGGCGGCGTGACCATGCACTGAGCGCCGTGCGGTCACAGCGCCTGGTAGACGGCCTCCGTGAGGCGGAACGCCCGCAGGCTGCCGGAGACGGCGTCGGCCATCTTGTTCATCACGTAGCCGACGGCCAGCCCCCGCTCCTCGTCACCCAGGCCCAGGAAGCCGCCGAAGCCCGTGTGACCGAACGCCGTCGCCGACGGCACGAAGAACGTCATCGACGGGCGCATGTAGCCGAGGCCGAACGAGCTGTCCACGTACAGCACCCGGTCGGGGCCCTCGACGCGCGGGCGGACGGCGTCGCGCAGGGTCTCGGGACGTAGCACGTCGCCCGCGATCAGCGACCGGTAGAAGCCCGCCAGCCCCTTGGCCGTGGTGACCAGGCCGGCGGCGGGCCAGCCCGCCCGCAGGATGACCGGGTTGTTCGCGCCGCCGTCGAGCGCCTGCATCCGAGGGTTGCCGAGGGCCCGGTTCATCAGGCTCTCCGGGTCCTGCGCGGCCCGCGCCATCCGGGTGAAGACGTCGCCGCGCGCCTCCGTGAGCCCGCTGAGCGCCGCACCGGCGCCACCCGGCGCGCCGCCGTCCGTGCCGCCGCCCGCTTTCGCCGGCCGGGGGCCGGGCACGGCTCCCGCAGGGGAGGCGGAGCGGCGCTCACCGCTGGACAGGCGGGCGGCGCGGGCGATCACCGCGTCGGAGGCGCCCAGGCACATGTCCAGCCCGAGCGGCCCGGCGATCTCCGCCGCGACCAGCTCGCCGACCGACTTGCCGGTCACCCGCCGCACCACCTCGCCCACCAGGAACCCGTACGTGAGCGCGTGGTATCCATGGGCCGTCCCCGGCTCCCACAGCGGCCGCTGCCGGGCCAGGCGGTCCGCGATGGCCGGATGGTCCTCGAACTCCGACACGGGCACCGGCTCCTCCAGCGCCGGGAGCCCGGCCTCGTGGGTGAGCAACTGGCCGACGGTGATCGCCTCCTTGCCCTGCGCCGCGAACTCCGGCCACACCTCCGCCACCGGCGCGTCCACGTCCACCAGCCCCCGCTCCACCAGCCGCAGCAGGACGGTGGCGGTGATCGCCTTGGTGCAGGAGTAGGCGTAGGCGGAGGTGTCCTCCCGCCAGGCGCGCCCGGTGTGCCGGTCGGCGACACCGCCCCACAGGTCCACGACCAGCTCGCCGTCGAGGTAGACCGCGAACGCCGCGCCGAGCTCCTCTCCGTCGGCGAAGTGGCGCTCGAACACCTCCTGGACGCGCGAGAACCGTGGATCGCAGTGCATGGGACCCCTCCACCTCGAAAGGAAGCGCTTACTTGGCTGCCGAGCCTAACAACTGGAATCGCCCCGGCCCAGAAGCCGGTCTCGCCGAGTGGGCGGCCCGGCCCCGGCCCAGGGCGATCGGAGCCGGGACCCGATCGTCCGGGGCAGGACGACCGGAGCGTTTCCGGCGCGCTCAGGCCGGCGCCGGCACCGTGGCCGGCTCGCGCAACGGCAGCCGCACCTCGAACCAGGTCTCGCCGGGCACCGATCGCACCTTGATCTCGCCGCCGTGCCGCCCCGCCACGATCCGGTAGGCGATGTCCAGCCCGAGCCCCGTCCCCTGGCCGACCGACTTCGTGGTGAAGAACGGCTCAAAGATCCGGTCCTTGATCGCCTCGGGCACGCCGTGGCCGGTGTCGCCGATCTCGACGATCGCCTCGTCCTCGTCGTAGGCGGTGCGGATCGTCAGCGTGCCCTCCTCGCCCATCGCGTCCAGCGCGTTGTGGATCAGGTTGGTCCACACCTGGTTGAGCTCGCCCGCGTAGGCGGGGACCGGCGGCAGCGTCGGGTCGTAGTCGGTGACCAGGGTGACGCCCGGCGGGATCTTCCCGCGGAAGATGGCGGCCGTGCTGTCGAGCAGCTCGCGCAAATCGCAGACCTGGAACGGCGCGCGGTCCATCTGGGAGTACTGCTTGGCCGAGCGGAGCAGTGAGGTGATCCGCTCGGTCGCCTCGGTGACCTCGCTGAGCATCTGCGAGATCTCGACCGCGCCCGCCAGCCAGCGCAGCGCCGCGGGCGCGTGCCGCTCGCCCACCTTGTCGCGCACCTTCGCCAGGTGCTCATCGGCGAAACCGGCGCTGACCAGCGCGGGAGCCAGATCCCAGGCGTCCTCGACGCCCAGCTCCTCCAGCGCGTCGCCGAGCGTCTCCTCGGCGTCGGAGATCTCCATCGGGCTGCGCGGCGGAAGCGTGCCCACCGCCGCGGTGCACCGCTCCTGCATCTCGATGATCGCGCGCAGCCGCTCGGGCGGGATGCCGTCCTCGGCGAGCTGGGCGAGCCGCATGCGCGACGTCCTGATCAGGGAGCGCAGCTCGCCGACCGCCCGCACGGCCGCCGCCGCCGGGTTGTTCAACTCGTGCGTGAGCCCCGCGGTGATCGTGCCGAGCGCGGTCAGCCGCTGCCGCCGGTCGATGACCTCGCGTTGCGCCCGGCCACCCGACATCAGCCCGTCGAGCAGGTGCATCCCCATCGGGAACCACTCGGCCACGATGTGCGCGAACTTCCTGGCCGGCAGCAGGAACATCCGCGAGGGCGCGGTCGCCTTCAGCGAGTGCTGGTAGGTCTGCGGCGCCCGGTCGCCGAGGTAGGCGGCCGTGGCGCCGCCGTACACGCCGGGCTGGGAGGTGCGCGGCATGGCGACGGTCCCGGCGCTGACCGTCTCCTGGATCATCTGCACCTCGCCCTCGACCAGGACGGCGAAGCACTCGGCGGGATCGCCCTGCCGCACCACGAACTCGTCCTGCTCGAAGCGGCTCATCGCCCCGCTGCCGGCCAGCTTGGCCAGCTGATCGTCGGTCAACCGCTCGAACAGGAACAACTTCCGCAATTCATCGATGTCGACTCTCGCCGGCAGCTCTGTGCTCATCTGCTTCACCGCTCACTGCTTTTCGAGTCACTGCTTTTCGAGGTACCGATGCACGAGGGCGACGGCCATCGCCCCCTCGCCGACGGCCGACGCGACCCTCTTGATCGAATCGGCCCGCACGTCACCCGCGGCCAGCACTCCCGGGACGTTCGTCTCCAGGTGGTACGGCTCGCGCCTGAGCGTCCAGTTGCGCGGCCGCTTCCCGCCGTGCACCAGGTCGGGGCCGGTCACCACGAACCCGCGCTCGTCGCGCTCGACCGTGTCGCCGAGCCATGAGGTGTGCGGCTCGGCGCCGATGAACACGAACAGCCACTGCGCGTCGACCGTGCGCTCCTCGCCCTTGGTGGAGATCGAGAGCCGCTCCAGGTGCCCGTCGCCCTGGCCGCCGGTGACCTGGCTCTGGACGTGCACCTCAATGGTGGGGATCGCGTTGATCTGTTCGATGAGGTAGTGCGACATGGATCTCTCCAGACCGTCACTTCTCACCAACAAATGCACCTTGCTCGCGAATCCCGCCAGGTAGACGGCCGCCTGCCCGGCCGAGTTGGCCGCGCCGACGATGTAGACCTCGCTGTCCTGGCATGCGGGCGCCTCGGTCAGGGCGGCGCCGTAGAAGACGCCGCGGCCGACGAAGTCGTCGAGGCCGGGTGCGTCCAGGCGGCGGTAGGTGACGCCGGTGGCCAGGATCACCGCGTGCGCCGCGATCTCGCCGCCTCCCTGGAAGCCGATCACCCGGGCCTGCCCGCGTGGCTCCAGGTGGGTGACGCGGCGCGCGGTCAGCAGCTCGGCGCCGAACTTCAGCGCCTGCCTGCGGGCCCGGTCGGCCAGTTGCTGGCCGGAGACGCCGTCGGGGAAGCCCAGGTAGTTCTCGATCCTGGAGCTCTGGCCCGCCTGCCCGCCGGAGGCGTGCGCCTCGACCAGCACGGTGTTGAGTCCCTCCGAGGCGCCGTACACGGCGGCGCCCAGCCCGGCCGGGCCGCCGCCGATCACGATCAGGTCGTAGAAGTCGGTCGCCGGAGTGGTCGACAGGCCCACGGCCGCGGCCAGCGTGGACTGGTCGGGTGACTGCAGCGACTCCCCGTCCACGGTGATCACCAGTGGCAGACGGCACTCCTCTCCCACGGCGGCGATCAGCTGCGCGCCCTCGGGGTCGTCGGCCAGCATCCATTGGTACGGCACGCGGTTGCGGGCCAGGAAGTCGCGCACCTTGTAGGACGGCGCCGACCAGCGGTCGCCCACCACCCGCAGCTCCGCCACCTCGATCCGGTCGGTGCGCTGCCAGGCGTCGAGCTGGCCGTCGATCACCGGGTAGAACTTCTCCTCCGGCGGATCCCACGGCTTGAGCAGGTAGTGGTCGAGGTCGACCACGTTGATCGCCTGGATCGCGGCGTCGGTGTCAGCGTAGGCGGTCAGCAGCACCCGGCGCGCGTACGGGTACATGTCCATGGCCGCCTCGAGGAACTCCACCCCGTTCATCTGCGGCATGCGGTAGTCGGCGAGGATCGCGGCCACCTCGTCGCCGCGCAGCCGCATCTCCCTGACGGCCTCGATGCCCTCGCCGGCCGCCTCCGCCCGGACGATCCTGTACTGCCGGCCGTACCGACGCCGGAGATCGCGGGCCACCGCCCGCGAGACCCCCGGATCGTCGTCGACCGTCACGATGACCGGCTTGTCCATGGCTCTGCCTTCCCCACGAGGTCCCTAATGGCAGGATGTCATGTGATTCCCGGCTGATGACAACGCGCGGTGGGCAGCAACGCGCTGGTCAGGCGATGATCCGGCTGGCGCCGCCGTCGACGAGCATGGAGATCCCGTTGACGTACGAGGCCCGCTCACTCGCCAGGAAAGCGACCACGTCGCCCACCTCCTCCGGCCGGCCGATCCGGCCCACGGGCACGTCGGCGCCGTTCGCGGACGAATCCAGCCGCCCCGAGAGTTCACGCATCCGCTGGGTGTCGATCGGGCCCGGCAGCACGTTGTTGACCAGCACCCCGTCGCCGCCCACCTCGCGGGCCAGGGTGCGGACGATCCCGGCCACGGCCGAGCGGGTGGCGTTGGACAGGGCCAGCCCGTCGATCGCCTCGCGCACCGACCTGCTGGTGATCGTGACGATCCGGCCCCAGCCGCGCGAACGCATCTCGGGCAGCACGGCATGGATCAGCCGGACCGTGCCGAGCAGGTTGCGCTGGATCGCCACGTCCCACTCGGCCAGGCTCGCGTCGACGAACCGGCCGGCGGGCGGGCCACCGGCGTTGGCGACCAGGATGTCCACCGGGCCGAGCACCTCGCGGGTCTCGGCCGCCAGGCGGGCCGCCGCCTCAGGGTCCTCCACGTCGGCCAGCACGGCGTGCACCACCCCGCCGAACTCCTGCAGCTCGACCACGGCGTCCGCGAGCCGTTCGGGGTCACGGGCGCTGACGCAGACGTCGCATCCCTCGCGGGCCAGGCTCTTGGCCGCCGCCAGGCCGATGCCCGCGCTGCCGCCGGTGACGAGTGCGACTTTTCCCTTGATGCCGAGATCCATGGGCCGACTATAGATCGGAAGCCGCAGCCGACCGTACTCGCCCTAGTTTGTCCGGGTTGAGGATGGCGTAGATCTCGCGGACGCTACCGTCGCGCACGCCCACTATGATCAGCTGCTCCTGGGGGCCGACCCGCATCCAGACGGCCGGATGGCCGTTGACCTCGACGATCCGCGCGCGTTCGAAGTCGTAGCGGGACCGCAGCCCGTTGAGGAAGGCCATCGTCTTGTGCCGGCCCAGGATCGGGCGCAGCGCGGCCCTGACCTTGCCGCCGCCGTCGCTGTAGAACACGACGTCCTCGTGCAGCACCTCGGTGAGCGCCGCCAGGTCGCCGCCCGAGGCCGCCTCCATGAACCTCCTCAGCAGCCTGTCGTGCTCCTCGGCCGTCGGCCGGAACCGCTCACGGCCGTCCGTCAGCCGCATGGCGGCCCGGCGGTGCAGCTGCCGGGCGTTGACGACCGACACGCCGACGATTCCGGAGATCTCGTCGTACGGCAGCTCGAACGCCTCCCGCAGCACGAACACCGCGCGCTCGGGCGGAGTGAGCCGCTCCATCATGTGCAGGGTGGCGAAGGACACGGTGTCACGCAGCTCGGCTGTGTCGAGCGGCCCGGCCTGGCCGGTCGTGACCGGTTCGGGCAGCCAGGGGCCGGTGTAGGCCTCGCGCTTGACCCGGGCCGAGCGGAGCTGGTCGAGGGCCAGCCGCGACACCACCGTGATCAGGAACGCGCGCGGCTCCCTGACCTCGCTCCGGTCGGTGCCCTCCCAGCGCAGCCAGGCCTCCTGCACCACGTCCTCGGCGTCCCACATGCTGCCGAGCAGCCGGTAGGCCAGCCCGAGCAGCGTGGGGCGGAGCTCCTCGAAGTCCATGAACGGCATCATGCCCGCGGGGTTCGCGGGTGGCAAAGCCGGTAAGACCGTGATGAGCTTGGCAAATGGCGAGAAATCTGATCCTGTCGGGAGGGCTGTTCCACGATTTCGACGCCACCTCGTCCGCGCTCGCGCAGGTGCTCGCCGAGGTGGGGATCGAATCCGAGATCACCGACGACATCGCGGGCGCGCTGAGCGAGCCGTCGGAGGTCCAGCTCATCACCGTCAACGCGCTGCGCTGGCAGATGGGCCTCGACCGGTTCGCCGACCTGCGTGACGAGTGGCGGTTCGAACTGCCGGCCCAGGCCCGCACCACCCTGCTCGACCACCTCGACCGGGGCGGCGGCCTGCTGGGCATGCACACGGCGTCGATCTGCTTCGACGACTGGCAGGGCTGGCCGAGGGTGCTGGGCGGCAGCTGGAGCTGGCCCGCGTCGCACCACCCGCCGCTCGGCTGGACCGGGGTCCGGGTGCTCGGCGGCCACCCGGTGGTGGAGGGGCTGCGCGACTTCGACCTGGTGGACGAGGTCTACAGCGACCTTCGGGTGCTGCCGGACGTGCGGCCGCTCGCCTCCTCCAACGGCCAGCCCCTCGTCTGGGCGCGCTCGGTGCGCCGGGGCCGGGTGCTCTACGACGCGCTGGGCCACGACACCCGGTCCTACGACAACGAGATCCACCGCACGCTGCTGCAGCGGGCCGCCCTGTGGCTGCTGAAGCGGCCCGTCGCGGTCAGGGACTGACCTCCCGGCCGCCCACGAAGTCCATGATCTCCCTCGCCAGCTCGCCGGGCGCCTCCTCGGCCAGGTGGTGCCCGCCGTCCACGGCGTGCCCGCGTACGTCCAGGGCCCAGGACTGCCAGATCGCCAGCGGATCGCCGTACAGGTCCTCCATGTCGTCCTTCGTCGCCCACAGGAAGAGCGTGGGGCAGGTCACGCGGCGCCCGGCCGCCCGGTCGGCGTCGTCGGCCGCGCGGTCGACGCCCAGCCCCGCGCGGTAGTCCTCGCACATCGCGTGCACGGTCGCCGGGTCGTGGATCGCCCTGCGGAAGTCCTCGTACGCCTCGGGGTCGCCCATCTGCTCCGGATCCGCCTGGTACCACGCGTCGGGGTCGGCGCAGATGACGCGTTCGGCGGGCTTGGCCGTCTGGCCCAGGAAGAACCAGTGCCACCACCGGGCGGCGAAGGCCGCGTCGCACCGGGCCAGCGCTTCCCCGATCGGCACGCTGTCCAGCACGACCAGATGCGTGACCGCGTCGGGGTGGTCGAGCGCGAGCCGCTGGGCGACGTACGCGCCACGGTCGTGGCCGACGACGGCGAACCGGTCGTGGCCGAGGCCGCGCATCAGGGCGACCAGGTCGCGGGCCATCGCCCGCTTGGAGTAGGGCTCGTGGTCAGGTGTGGTCGGCGGCTTGGACGAGCGCCCGTATCCCCTTAAGTCGGGGCAGACCACCACGTGCCGGGAAGCCAGTGCCGGTGCGACTCGATGCCAGGTGGCGTGCGTGCGGGGGTGGCCGTGGAGGAGGAGCACCGGCGGGCCGACGCCGCCGTGCCGGACGAACAGCGCGGCCTCGCCGACATCGACGGTGGCCGTCGCGAAGTCATCGAACATCCGGCCGCCCCTACCCCGCAGGTGCGTGTTGTCCCCTCGATGTTCCAGCCCGCTGCGATTCTGTGGGTGCTGAGCGGCCCGTCGTGGTGGATCAGCGAACCGGACTGAGCCCGGCTCATCTTCCATGCGTTATCAATCTTCGCCTACTATGCGGTGGCGAGATCTTGGATGGCAACCCCTCGGGCCTCAAAACTCGTGCCGGAGGATCGGGCTTGGCGCGTTCGGTCGTGCCGTGGTGGGGATGGTGGGATCGTGGGCGATGAGTTCAGACTGGCCATCGAAGAGCTGGCCGGGGAGTACAACCGGCAGGCCGCGCGAGTGCGGGAGGCGTACGGCAAGTTGACGGAGCTCTCGGCGGTGGGGCGGTCGGACGACGGCATGGTGACCGTGACCGTGGGGCCGCGCGGGCAGGTCCGCGACCTGCGGCTGGATCCCCGCGCCTATCGCAAGCTGTCGCCGTCGGAGCTGGCCTCGTCGATCATGGAGCAGATCGGCGCTGCCACGGCCGAGGTGGGGGAGCGGACGAAGGAGCTCATGGCGCCGCTCGTGCCGCCGGGTCTGGCCTACGAGGACATCTTCGGTGAGGGGGCGAGCCTGGAGTCGTTCCTGCCCCAGCCGGTAGAGCTGTTGCCCGACGAGCGGGGAGCGCGGGAATGACGACGCCCCACGGCGGCTACCGCGTAGATCTCAACGGGTTGCGGGCGCGGACGGCTCGGGCCCGTGACCAATTGGAGTTGTGGGAGAAGGAGCGTGACGCGCTGCGGGAGGTGTTCCGGCGGGAGGGGAACCCGCTGGGCAACGACCAGTACGGCGCGGCTCTGGAGAAGAGGCTGCCCGTGATCACGGCAGGTGTCTTCGACCCTCTTGACGCGGTTATCGGGGAGTTGGAGAGCGTGGCTGAGCGGTTGCGGTTGAGCACGGTCACTTATTCGGCGGTAGAGCGCGCCAATGGTGGGTGAGTTGTTGTGGGTTTTGATGGGTTTGTTGTTCCTGATTGGGCTAAGCC
>NZ_JCADBK010000037.1:0-60197 GCF_059358955.1 Nonomuraea sp. CX421
CCGGGGCGAAAGACGATCGGCCGGGCCAGCACCCGCTCACGCCGGGCGGAGCCGGGCCTGCCCAGATGGCCGTTGCGGACATGGGCGTGCAGGGTGGTGTAGGCGTCGGCGACCTTCTTGATGACGTGCTGCGCGGCCTGGGCCGCCAGCCCGTACCTGTCCTTGACCTGCCCGTAGACGTGCCTGCGCAGATCGTAGTTGCGAAACACCCGCCGGTCGTGGGCGAGCTGCGAGACCCAGGTGGCCGCGTCGTTGACCGCGCGCAACGTCGCCTCCAGCGCCGCCGCCTGCTCAGGCGTCGGCAGCAGCTTCACCCGCACCACCAGCTTCACCTCGAACACATTATCGCCAACCCCATGCCACCGGGATAGGAAACGAAGAACGCCCGGGCTGAGCCGCTCCACGGCCTACCGGTCACCGCACCGCTCGGGCCTTGGCGGCCCTCCCGCGCTGTCGTTTCCTCCCGGGCGTGAACGACTTTGTTGGTCGATTCGGTTGATGATTGCCGGGTCGCGGGAGACGCTGAGGGGACTTGGGCCGCGGAGAGGACGAAGGAGGTTCTGTCGTGTCTCTGCGACCTAGATCCGCTGTTCAGATCCCCGAGGCGACGGTCGCGGTGGCACGAGCGGCGTTCCCCAAGGGATGTCTGGCCATCCGGTTACGAGATGAACTGGGTGTGCTGTTCAGCGACGAGCAGTTCGCCGATGCCTTCCCGCGTCGGGGCGGGCCAGGGCGGGCACCTGGTGAGCTGGCGCTGGTCACGGTGCTGCAGTTCGCCGAGGGGCTGACCGACCGGCAGGCCGCCGATGCGGTCCGCGGGCGGATCGACTGGAAATACGCCCTGGCTCTGGAGTTGACCGACCCGGGATTCGACTTCTCGGTGCTTAGCGAGTTTCGGGGTCGGTTGATCGAGCACGGGATCGAGGACAGGGTCTTCGACCTGCTACTGGATCGCTGCTCGGAGCTGGGGCTGCTGTGTGCCGGTGGACGGCAGCGGACCGATTCCACGCACGTTCTGGCGGCGGTACGGACGTTGAACCGGATGGAGTTCGTCGGGGAGACATTGCGGGCTGCGCTGGAGGCGCTGGCCGCCGCTGCACCCGGCTGGTTGGCGGAGATGGTTGCTCCCGAGTGGATCGAACGCTATGGGCGTCGAGTGGACTCCTACCGCTTTCCCAAAGGAGAGAATGCGCGCACCCAGTGGGCCACCACGGTGGGACAGGATGGCTTTGCCCTGCTGGAGGCCATCCACGCGGGTGATGCCCCGCGCTGGCTGCGGGCCATCCCCGCGGTCGAGACCTTGCGCGTGGCCTGGATCCAGCAGTATCACCGCGACGGCAAGGGGGTGCGCTGGCGGGAGGGCAACGATCTCCCGCCGGCCAGAGCACGGCTGTCTTCGCCCTATGACCGCGATGCTCATTACGGTCTCAAGCGTGGTGCGGGCTGGTGCGGTTACAAGGTGCACCTGAGCGAGACCTGTGAGCCCGATCAGCCGCACCTGATCACCAATGTGCATACGACCGATGCCACTGTGGTCGACAGCGAGGTCACCGAGCAGATCCACCTCGATCTGGCCGGGCGGGGGCTGGAGCCCGGCACCCACGTGGTGGACGCGGGCTACGTCACCGCCACGCTGATCTTGACCGCCCGCCAGGAGAAGGCGATCGACCTGCTGGGGCCGGTCGGGCTGGATACCCATGCCACAGCTAAGCAGGGGCTGGGCCAGGAGGCGTTCACCATCGACTGGCAGACACGCACGGCGACCTGCCCCGCTGGCGCGACCAGTGTCTCCTGGTCCGATCAGCGCAAACCCAACGGGACGCCGATCACCCGGGTACATTTCGCCATCACGGACTGCGGACCCTGCCCACTGCGCGCCTCCTGCACGAAGGCCGATGGTCACCGCTACGGGCGCAGCCCGACCTTGCCACCCGCCGCCCAGCAGAAGATCCTCGACCAGCGCCGCCGCGAGCAGGAGAGCCAGGCGTGGAAGGAGCGCTACGCCGTCCGGGCCGGGGTCGAAGGCACGATCTCCCAGGCCGTCCGGGCAGGCGGAATCCGCCGCACCCGCTATCGAGGACTGCTCAAAACCCGACTCGCGCATCTGCTGACCGCCACCGCGATCAACCTCATCCGCCTGGACGCCTGGTGGACCGACACCCCGATCCGCGGCACTCGCGCCTCTCACCTGGAACGACTCGGCGCTGAACTCGGCCTAGCCGCGTGAACCGAATCGGCCAACAAAGTCGTAAACGCCCAGGGTTCCACGCCAGATCACGCTGAAAAGGATCGCGCGCCGTTGTCGATTCCGGCCGTGCCCGCGTGTCGTAGGGGTGAAGGGCTACGACTGACGAAGCATGGAGGCGTACGACATGTCCGAACGATTCGAAGTGCGGTGGGAGGGCGAGCTGCCCGCCGCCCCGCGCGAGGTGTGGGACGCGTTCACCGTCCACACCGCCGGCTGGTACTGGAAGATCGCATACGAGCCGTGGGTCGGCGGCGCGGAACGCGGCCTCACGAGCGCGGGCACGGTCACCGTCTGGGATCCGCCGCGTCACTTCACCACGCGGTCGGCAGACGGGTCCAACGAGCTCGACTACGTGCTGGAGCCGAGCCGGGGCGGCACCTTCCTGAGCTACCGGCATCGCGGCGAGACCACCGAGAACCACGAGCGGGAGCTCGACGCCTGCCGGCGGCACACCGCCTTCTACTACCACTCACTCGGCGAGTATCTGCGGCACTTCTCCGGGCGTGACGCGGCCTACGTGAGCGCGGAGGCCCCTGACTCGTCGGCGAAGGGCGGGTTCGCGGTGCTGCGCCAGGCCCTGGGCGTGCCCGAGGACGTCGCCGCCGGCGACACGGTTCGGCTGGCACCAGCCGGGATGGAGCCGATAGACGGCGTCGTCGACTACGCCACCGCCACCTTCCTGGGCGTGCGCGGCGACGACGCCCTCTACCGCTTCTACGGCCGTGACGAGTGGGATTGGCCGGTCGGCGTCGCGCACCATATGTTTGTCGCCGGTGCCGACGAGGCGGAGCTCACCCAGACCTGGAGCACCTGGCTGGACGGCGTGTTCGCGAAGGATGTTGTGTGATGCCCCAGTACGCGGTGCTCATCTTCGAGCGCGAGACACCCGGTGGCGTGGCCGACCTGCCACCGGAGATCATGGAGGCCCACGACCGGCTGCCCGATCGGATCGCCGAGCAGGGCGGGCGCATCGTCGCGGGGCTGGCGCTGGAGCCGTCCGCCACGGCCACCGCGATCCGGGGCGACCTGATCACGGACGGCCCGTTCATCGAGACCAAGGAGGCGCTGGCCGGCGTCTTCGTGATCGAGGCGAGTGACCTCGACCACGCGCTGGCGCTGGCCCGGCTGACGCCGATCGTCAGCGGGGGCGTCGAGGTCAGGCCGCTGATCGGGTTCGAGACTCCGGCGGACGACTGAGCCGCGTGGACTCCGTCGATCCCGTCGATTCCGTGGATTCCGTGGAGCAGGCGGTCGCCGACGCGCACCGTCGCGAGTGGGCGTACGTGCTCGCCGCGACGGTGCGCGTCACCCGCGACCTCGACAGCGCCGAGGAGGCGGTGCAGGACGCCTACGTCAAGGCGCTGACCACGTGGACCCACGACGGGGTGCCGGAGCGGCCCGGCGCGTGGCTGACGACGGTCGCGCGGCGCAACGCCCTCAACATGACGCGCCGCGACCGGACCCTGCACGCCAAGCTGCCGCTGCTGGTGCAGCCCGATGACACCGAGCCGTCCGAGGCGTTCGAGCCGTCCGGACCGTCCGGGCGGGACACCATTCCCGACGACCGGCTACGGCTGATCTTCACCTGCTGCCATCCGGCGCTGGCCGAGGAGGCGCGGGTCGCGCTCACACTGCGGCTGGTCTGCGGGGTGGCGACCGAGGACATCGCGCGGGCCTTCCTCGTCGGCGAATCGGCGATGGCCGCCCGGCTGACCCGGGCCAAGAAGAAGATCGCGGTCGCCCGCATCCCTTACGCCGTGCCCGCTCCCGGTGAGCTTCCCCGGCGCCTCGACTCGGTGCTGACCGTCGTCCACCTGCTCTACGCCACCGGCCACACCGCGTACTCCGGCGAGCGGCTCGTCCGCGACGAGCTCATCGGGCGCGCGCTCGACCTGGCCCGGATGCTGCGCCTGCTGCTGCCGGGCGAGCGTGAGACCGCCGGGCTGCTGGCACTGCTGCTGGCCCAGCACGCGCGCCGCGCCACCCGCACCGACGCGCACGGGACGCTGCTGCGCCTGGAGGAGCAGGACCGCTCCGCGTGGGACCACGAGCTGATCGCCGAGGCCGACCGGCTCGTGGTGGCCGCGCTCACCGCCGGTCCGCCCGGACGCTTCACGTTGCAGGCGGCGATCGCCGCTCTGCACGCGCAGGCGCCCACCTACGCCGAGACCGACTGGCCGCAGATCCTCACCCTGTACGGAGAGCTGCTGCGGATCTGGCCGTCACCCGTCGTCGCGCTCAACCGGGCGGTGGCCCTGGCCATGGTCGACGGGCCGTCGGCCGCGCTGGCCGAGGTCGAGGCGCTGGAGGCGGAGGGCCGCCTGGCCGGCTACCGCTACCTGCCCGCGACCAAGGCCGACCTGCTGCACCGCCTCGGCCGCGACACGGAGGCCGTCCGGGCCTACCGGGAGGCCCTGGCACTCAGCGACAACGCCGCCGAACAGGAGTTCCTGACCGGCCGCATCAGATCGGCCGGCCCGGGTGCGAGGTCGAAGCCCGGATGAGCGGGCGGGTGGAGGGCTGCGGACGTACATCCGATTCGTGGCATCATGTCCGGATGACTTGGACTGCTCCCGAGGTGACCCGCACCGGCGGATCGCTGGTCGCGCCCGAGCCCGAGCTGTTGCGGGACCTGCTCGACTGGCATCGTTCGACGCTGCTGCACAAGTGCGCCGGGCTCACCGGAGAGCAGCTCGCCCTGGCGCCCATCCCGCAGTCCAACCTGTCGCTCCTGGGGCTGATCCGGCACCTGTCGAAGGTGGAGCGCAACTGGTTCCGGCGCTTTCGCGGGGAGCCGATCGAGAACCTGTACTCGACCCCGGAGCGGCCCGACGCCGACTTCGAGGACCTCGACCCGGCGCGGGCCGAGACCGAGTACGCCACGCTGCTCACCGAGCAGCACCTGGCCCGCCAGGCCGTGGCGGGCGTGTCACTCGACTCCACGCTGGTCCGGCCCGGCGGCGGCACGTACTCGCTGCGCATGGTCTTCGTCCACATGGTCGGCGAGTACGCCCGGCACAACGGGCACGCCGATCTGATCCGGCAGTGCGTGGACGGCGTCACGGGAGCCTGAGTGACCGCTCCCCCGGCGCGTGAGCGGGCTCGTGCCGGGCAGGCTGTGCCCGCCATCGGGTCTGGCACCCATATGCGCTGGTGGACGGCATGTAGACGACGTCTGAGCCGTCGCGTCGGGGCGGTGCGCAATGCGGCATGGCCCGCATGGACAAATACCCTCACCAGCGGTGAGGCTGGATACATGACCGCACCATCGAACAGGCCCGCGATGCTGGGAGCCCGGGCGAGCCGGCTCGCGCGCACGCCCGCCTCGGCCTTGTTCTGGCGGATCGTCGTGATGAACGGCCTGCTCTTCACCATCGGCCTGACCGTGCTGGCGCTGTCGCCGGCGACGGTCTCCTCCCCCGTGCTGCTCACCGAGGTGCCGATCCTGCTCATCGGACTGGCCCTGATGATCATGGTCAACGCGTTCGTGCTGCGCAACAGTCTCGCGCCGCTCAGCGCCCTCACCACGCTGATGGAACGGGTGGACCTGTTGCGCCACAGCGACCGCATCGCCCACAACGGCAACGGTGACCTGACCACGCTCATCGCCACGTTCAACTCCATGCTCGACCGGCTGGAGGCCGAACGCAGCGCCAGCACCGCCCACACCCTGGCCGCCCAGGAGGCCGAACGCCAGCGCATCGCCCGCGAGCTGCACGACGAGATCGGCCAGAGCCTCACCGTCGTCCTGCTCGGCCTCAAGCGCGCGGTGGACCGCGCCCCCGACGACCTGCGCGAGGAGCTCCACACCGTGCAGGAGACGGTCCGCGCCAGCCTCGACGAGGTGCGTCAGGTGGCCCGCAGACTGCGGCCCGGTGTGCTGGAGGACCTCGGGCTGCTCAGCGCCATGAGTGCGCTGGCCAGCGACTTCTCCCAGATGAGCGGCGTGCCGGTGGCCCGCGTGTTCGACCCCCGGTTGCCCGAGGTGAGCAGCGACGTGGAGCTGGTGATCTACCGCATCGCGCAGGAGGGCCTGACCAACGTCGCCCGCCACGCCCACGCCTCACGCGTGGAGCTGTCGCTGTGCGCCGACGACGGCGACGTGGTGCTGCGCATCACCGACGACGGCGACGGCGGCCCGATCCGCGAGGGCGCCGGCATCCGAGGCATGCGCGAGCGTGCCCTGCTCGTCAACGCCGACCTGACCATCGAGGAGGCGCCGGGGGGCGGGCTCCGGGTTCGTCTGGCCGTGCCGGTCACGAAGGAGCGAGCGTGAACGAGATGAGCGTGGGCGAGATGAGCGTGGGTACGGAGCAGCGGCAGACCCGCATCCTGCTGGCCGACGATCACGCCCTGGTCCGTCACGGGCTGCGGCTGATCCTGGACGCCGAGCCGGACCTGACGGTGGTGGCCGAGGCGGGCGACGGCGCCGAGGCCATCGAGATCGCCACCCGCTCCGGCATCGAGGTCGATCTGGCCATCCTCGACATCGCCATGCCCCGCCTGACCGGCATCCAGGCGGCCCGCGAGATCTCCCGGCGGGCGCCCGGCATCCGGCTGCTCATGCTGTCGATGTACGACAACGAGCAGTACTTCTTCGAGTCGCTCAAGGCGGGCGCCTCCGGGTACGTGCTGAAGTCGGTCGCCGACCGTGACCTGCTGGAGGCGTGCCGGGCCGCGATGCGCGGCGAGCCGTTCCTCTACCCCGGGGCGGTCACCGCCCTCATCCGCGACTACCTGCAGCGCCACGAGCAGGGCGAGACCGTCCCCGACAGCCTGCTGACCCCGCGCGAGGAGGAGATCGTCAAGCTCATCGCCGAAGGGCACTCCTCCAAAGAGATCGCCGACCTTCTGGTGATCAGCGTCAAGACCGTCGACCGGCACCGGGCCAACGTCCTCGGCAAACTGGGCCTGCGCGACCGCCTCGACCTGACCCGGCACGCCATCCGCGCCGGCCTGGTCGAACCCTGACACCGGCTCAGCCGCCGTGTGCGCCCACTCGGCTGACGGTCACCGACTCCGGGTCGGCCGGGGGTGCGGATGGGGGCGTCCGGGGTAGCGTGGCGGCGGCCACGAGAAGGGCGGCCAGGTAGAGGCCGGCACCGGCCAGCAGAGCCGTGGTGTAGCCGGTCGTCAGCGACGCGGGGAGCAAGGCGTCGGCGGTGGCGGCGGTGGCCACGGCGGCCAGGACGACGAGGCCGAGGGCGCCGCCGATCTGCTGGCTGGTGTTGACCAGCCCTGAGGCGATGCCGGTGTCGCGGGCGGCGACGCCCCGCACGCCGCCGATGGTCGTGGTGACGAAGCCCAGGCCGAGCCCGGCTCCCGCGACGAACTGGGCGGGCAGCAGGACGGCGACGTAGCCGGTCTCCGGGGTGAGCAGGGTGAACCAGGCCATGCCTGTGGTCGCCAGGGTCAGGCCGATGACGGTGACCGCGCGTTCGGACAGGCGGCTCAGCAGGCGAGGGCCGATCGTGCCCGAGGCCACGCCGATGCCGAGTGCGAACGGCAGGTAGGCCAGCCCGGTCCGCATCGGGCCGTACCCCTTGATCGTCTGCATGTAGAGGGTGAGGAAGTAGAACGTGGCCATCATGCCCGCGCCCATCAGGAACATGACGGCGTTCGCGCCCGCCCGGCCGCGGTCGCGCAGGATGGTGGGCGGGAGCATCGCGGCCGGGCTGCGTCGCTGCACCAGCAGGAACACGGTCAGGAGCAGCGCCGCGGCGGCGAAGAGGCCGAGGGTGACCGGCTCCGTCCAGCCGTGGGAGCCGGCCCGGTTGATGGCGTAGACGAGGGAGCCCAGGCCGAGGGTGGCGGTCACCGCGCCGGGCAGGTCGACGCGGCCGCGGTCACGACCGCCGTCGACCAGCACGCCGGTGCCGGCCAGCACCGCGACCGCGATCGGCACGTTCACGTACAGGACCCAGCGCCAGTCGAGGTATTCGGTGAGGGCGCCGCCGAGCAGCAGCCCGACGACCGAGCCGAGGCCGCCCATCGCCCCGTAGACGCCGAGCGCCCTGGTGCGGGCCGGACCGGCGGGGAAGGTGGTGGCCAGCAGGGACAGCGCCGTGGGCGCGGCGATGGCGGCGCCGACGCCCTGCAGCGCACGGGCGGCGATGAGCACCGTGCCGGTGGGGGCGAGTCCGCCGAGCAGCGACGCCGCGGTGAACACGACCAGGCCGAGGCGGAAGACGCGGCGGCGGCCGAACAGGTCGCCGGCGCGCCCGCCTATGAGCAGTAGTCCGCCGAAGGCCAGGGCGTAGGCGGTGAGCACCCAGTTCAGGTCGGCCTGGGCGATGCCCAGGGAGCTCTGGATGCTGGGCAGGGCGACGTTCACGATGGTGCCGTCGAGGACGAGCATGAGCTGGGCGGCGGCGATGACCAGCAGGGCCAGGCCGGGACGTTCGCGGGTGGGTGCGCCGGGCAGGGCGCGGACTTCGTCGTGCACGGACATCAAGGGGGCTCTCTCGGTGGTGAGGTGTCAGGGGGTCAGGAGTAGAGGCGCAGGGACGCGTAGGCGGGGCGCCACTCGTCGTGATAGGCGGCCACCAGCGGGGACGGCATCCGGCCGAGGACGCGCGCGGCCGTCTCCGGGTCGGCCTCGTCGAGCAGCCACGGCAGGTAGCGGGGCGCGTCGCCGCCGATCCGGTCGCGGTGCACCTCGGCGAAGTGCTGCCACTGCTCGCCGGTCAGGGTGGCGTCGATCAATGCGAGGCCCTCGGCCTCCTCGTGGCGCAGGTGCCCGCCCAGGCCGGTGACCAGGGCGTCGACCAGCCCGCCGAGGCGTTCGGCGCCGTGGTCGCGGTCGGCCAGCGCCTCGTCGACGCCGGCCAGCAGGGGGTCGATGGCGGCGTGCTCGTCCTCCATGGCGTCCAGCAGGGCGAGGTCGTCGGGACGGGCGGCCAGCGCCTGCCGCATGGCGGGCCACAGCGCGATGTCCTCGGACGTGTGGTGGACCACCAGGAACGTCTTGAACAGTTCCCAGCCTGCGGCGGTCCGCAGCACCTGTCGAGGGTCGTCGCCGGCGCGGGCGGCGACCTTGGCGATGCGCTCCAGCTCGCGCCGCAGGGCGTCGTGCATCGCGAACATCATCGTCATGTCGAGGGTGAAGGTCATGGCTTGGCTCCATGGGCATGGGCGCGCCGGAGGTCTGGCGCGCGGCGAGGTGGCAGGGGATTGGCGCGTCCAGAGGTCCGACGCGATATCAATTACGCTAACTATCCATACTCTAACTGTCAATCTGCCAACTATTTTTCAGCTTAACCATCACCGGCTTCGGTAAGCTGCCCGGCGGAGGTGCATCAGTGGACGACAGGCCGGCCACGACGGAGACCCAGGAAGCCGTCGGCAAGCTGCTGCGCCGGGTCTACGCCCGGTTCACCGCCGAGGCGGTGCGCGACGACCCGCAGGCCCGCGACTACGTCGTCCTCGACACGCTCGCCGACCAGGACGCCGACTCCCAGCACGAGCTGGCCGAGCGGCTCGGCATCAACCGCACGATCATGGTCCGGCTGGTCGACCGGCTGGAAGCCGCCGGCCACGTGACCCGCACCCGCAACCCGGCCAACCGGCGCTCCTACACGCTGTCGATCACCGAGGAGGGTCGCCGGGCCCGGGACGCCATGCGCCGGCAGGTCGCCGAGCGCGACGCCCGCGTCACCGCTCCCCTGACGCCGGCCGAGCGGCGGCGCCTCAACGAGCTGCTGAGCCTGCTGCTTCCCGAGCCCGAGCCGCTCCAGACCACCGCCTTCCTCGTCGCCCAGGCCCACTACCGCCTGCGCCGCATGGGCGACGCGCTGCTGGCCGGCTCGGGGTTGCGCACCCGGCACTTCGGCTCCCTGACGGCGATCGACGAGCTGGGCCCGTGCCCCCAGCAGCGGTTCGCCCAACACCTCGACATCACCGAGCCCGCCGCCGCCCAGGTGGTCGACGAGCTGGTCCAGCTCGGCCTCGTCGCCCGTGGCCGCGACCCCCACGACCGGCGCCGCTACGCCCTGGAGCTCACCGACCTCGGCAGGCGGCGTCTCGTCGTGGTCCACGACGCGCTGCGCCGCCTGCAGGCCGAGATCCTCGACGTCCTCGGCGCCGACGCCGAGCGCGAGCTGCGCACCCTGCTCGGCAAGCTCCTGCCCGAGGAGTGAAGGCTCCCGCCCAAGGGGCGAACGCCCCATGTCCGGTCATATTCGCCCCCGAGGTGCGTGCGAGCCTCTTCGCGGATCGCGCCGAGCTGGGCGAACTCTTCGAAATCGAGCCATTACTCTACGTATAGGATTTTGATCGGTTGTCTGCCGCCACCGTTGGTAGATACACGACATGGTCAACGAGCGAACGGCCGAGGAACCCAAGGAGGGGGCCACGTCGGCCCTCCTGCGGATCGGACACTTCTTCAGCCGGGGCACCTACTCCGATGACCTGAGGGACGTGTCCTATCGGGGCGGACGCGCGGGCGAGGTCTTCTACCGTGACCGCTGGGCGCACGACAAGATCGTACGTTCCACCCACGGAGTCAACTGCACGGGCTCCTGCTCCTGGAAGGTGTACGTCAAGGACGGGATCATCACCTGGGAGACCCAGGAGATCGACTATCCGACGGCAGGCCCCGATCGTCCCGAGTACGAGCCCCGGGGCTGCCCGCGCGGAGCGGCGTTCTCCTGGTACACCTACCACCCGACCCGGGTGCGCTACCCGTACGCGCGCGGCGTGCTCGTGGAGATGTACCGCGAGGCCCGCAGGCGGCTCGGTGACCCGGTGCTGGCCTGGGCGGACGTCGTGGGCGACCCGGAGCGGCGGCGCCGCTACCAGCAGGCGCGCGGCAAGGGCGGGCTGGTGCGCACCACCTGGGACGAGGCGCTGGAGATGATCGCCGCCGCCCATGTGCACACCATCAAGACGCACGGTCCCGACCGGATCGTGGGATTCACCCCCATCCCCGGCCAGTCGATGCTGTCCCACGCGATCGGGACCCGGTTCCTGTCGTTGATCGGCGGCCAGGCGCTGTCGTTCTACGACTGGTACGCCGACCTGCCGGTGGCCTCCCCGCAGGTGTTCGGCGACCAGACCGACGTGCCGGTGTCCGGCGACTGGTGGGACGCGGCCTACCTGATGATGTGGGGCTCCAACGTTCCCGTCACCCGCACGCCCGACGCGCACTGGATGGTCGAGGCCCGCTACAACGGCCAGAAGGTCGTCGTGGTCTCCCCCGACTACGCCGACAACAGCAAGTTCGCCGACGACTGGCTGCACCCCCATCCCGGCACCGACGGCGCGCTGGCCCACGCGATGGGCCAGGTGATCCTGCGCGAGTACTTCGTCGACAGGCAGGTGCCGTACTTCCTCGACTACGTGCGCCGCTTCACCGACATGCCGTTCCTCGTCCGGCTGGAGGAGAAGGACGGCGCGTACATCCCGGGGCGGTTCCTGCGCGCCACCGACCTCGGCGGGGAGCACGCCGCGGCCGAGAACGCCGAATGGCGCACCGTGCTGCTGGACGAGGCCACCGGCGACCTGGTCGTCCCCTCCGGCACCGTCGCCGACCGCTGGTCGCACGAGGACGGACG
Source organism: Nonomuraea sp. CX421 (assembly GCF_059358955.1). NCBI lineage: Bacteria > Bacillati > Actinomycetota > Actinomycetes > Streptosporangiales > Streptosporangiaceae > Nonomuraea > Nonomuraea sp. CX421. Next base: position 11,803 of record NZ_JCADBK010000037.1, read on the forward strand.
CTGGAACCTCGACCTCGGCGACGTCCTGCCCCGGCTCACCCTGCACGGCCTGCCCGACGCCGTGGGCGCCGAGGTGCTGCTCCCCCGGTTCGACACCGCCGACGGGTCGGGGGCGGTGCTCCGGCGCGGCGTCCCGGCCAGACGGCTGACGCCCGGCGGGCCGCTGGTCACCACCGTGTACGACCTGATGCTGGCCCGCTACGGCGTCGGCCGCGACGGCGTGCCCGGCGACTGGCCGACCGGCTACGACGACGCCGCGTCCCCCGGCACCCCGGCCTGGCAGGAGACGATCACCTCGGTGCCGGCCGCCGCGGCCATCCGGACCGCCCGCGAGTTCGCCATGACCGCCGAGAGCACCAACGGCCGCTGCATGATCCTCATGGGCGCCGGCACGAACCACTGGTTCCATTCGGAGACCACCTACCGCAACTTCATCACGCTGCTGCTGATCACCGGTTGCATCGGGCGCAACGGCGGCGGCTGGGCCCACTACGTCGGTCAGGAGAAGTGCCGCCCGCTCACCGGCTGGACCACGCTGGCCACCGCGAACGACTGGAAGCGGCCGAGCCGGCAGATGATCGGCACCGGCTTCTTCTTCCTCAACACCGACCAGTGGCGCTACGACCACTTCCGCGCCGACGCCCTGGCCTCGCCGCTCGGCAAGGGACACCTGGCCGGGATGACGGCGGTCGACGTCCTGGCCCAGTCGGCCCGGCTCGGCTGGATGCCCTCCTACCCCACCTTCGACCGCAACCCGCTGGACCTGGCCGACGAGGCCCGCGCCTCCGGCCGGGACCCGGGCGAGCACGTCGCCGGTGAACTGGCGGCGGGCCGGCTGAAGTTCTGCGCCGAGGACCCGGACCATCCGGACAACTGGCCACGCATCCTCATCGCGTGGCGGGCCAATCTGCTGGGCTCGTCCGCCAAGGGAGCCGAGTACTTCCAGCGCCACCTGCTGGGCACGCTCAGCAACCTGCGGGCCACCGAGGCGCCCGAGGACATCCGGCCACGCGACGTGCGCTGGCGCGACCCCGCGCCCGAGGGCAAACTCGACCTGCTGCTCTCGCTGGACTTCCGGATGACGTCCACGACCCTGCTGTCCGACATCGTGCTGCCGGCCGCGACCTGGTACGAGAAACACGATCTGAACGCGACCGACATGCACCCGTTCGTGCACTCGTTCAACCCGGCGGTGGAGCCGCCCTGGCAGGCCCGCACCGACTTCGAGATCTTCAACGACATCGCCGACGGCGTGGCCGAGCTGGCCGGCGAGCATCTGGGCACCCGGTACGACCTGGTGGCCACGCCCTTCCAGCACGACACACCCGGCGAACTGGGCAACCCCACGGGCGTCGCGCAGGACTGGCGGGCCGACGGATCGACACCGGTCCCCGGCCGGACCATGCCGAGCGTGACCGTCGTCGAGCGGGACTACACGGCGATCGCCGCCCAGATGCGCACCCTCGGCCCGCTCGCCGAGTCCAAGGGCGTGCCCTGCAAGGGCGTCAACTACCAGGTGGATCACGAGGTCAGACTGCTGGGCCAGACGAACGGCGTCGCGCGCGGCGGCCCCGCCGACGGCCTGCCGCTGATCGACACCGGCAAGAAGGCGTGCGAGGCGATCCTGGCGCTGTCCGGCTCGACCAACGGACGCCTCGCCGACCAGGGGTTCCGCACCCTGGCCCGGCAGGTGGGCACCGGCAACGGGCTGGCCGACCTCGCCCGCGCCGAAGCCGACCACCGCATCACGTACGCCGCCACCCAGGCGCACCCGCAGACCACCATCACCAGCCCCGAGTGGGCGGGCATCGAGACCAGCGAACGCCAGTACAGCGCCTTCACCATCAACACCGAGCACGGCAAGCCCTGGCACACCCTCACCGGGCGCATGCACTTCTTCCTCGACCACGACTGGATCGCCGAGCTCGGCGAGAACCTGCCGACATACCGGCCGCCGCTGAACATGCACCGGCTGTTCGGAGAGCCCGTCCTCGGCCCGGACGGCGCGCGCGAGGTGACCGTGCGCTATCTCACCCCGCACAACAAGTGGTCCATCCACTCCGAATACCAGGACAACCTGATCATGCTGTCGCTGTCGCGAGGCGGTCAGGTCATCTGGATCAGCCCGCAGGACGCCGAGGCCATCGGCGTCGCCGACAACGACTGGGTCGAGGCGGTCAACCGCAACGGCGTGGTGGTCGCCCGGGCCATCGTGTCCTACCGGATGCCGGCCGGGACGGTCTACATGCACCACGCCCAGGACCGCGTCATCGCCGTCCCCAAGAGCGAGACCACCGGACGGCGGGGCGGCATCCACAACTCGCTGACGCGCGTGCTCGTCAAACCCACCCATTTCATCGGTGGATACGCCCAGCTCTCCTTCTTCCCCAACTACATGGGCCCGGTCGGCACCCAGCGTGACGAGATCACGGTGATCCGGCGACGGGCACAGAAGGTCGAGTACTGATGCGCGTCATGGCCCAGATCTGCATGGTGATGAACCTCGACAAGTGCATCGGGTGTCACACCTGCTCGGTCACCTGCAAGCAGACGTGGACGAGCCGGCCCGGCGTCGAGTACGTGTGGTTCAACAATGTGGAGACGCGCCCCGGGCAGGGCTATCCACGCCGCTACGAGGACCAGGAACGCTGGCGGGGAGGCTGGAAGCTGACCTCGCGGGGCCGGCTGGTCCCCAAGGCGGGCGGGCGGATGCGCCGGCTGGCGAGCATCTTCGCCAACCCGCTGCTGCCCAACATCCGCGACTACTACGAGCCGTGGACCTACGACTACAACGACCTGTTCGACACCCCCGCCGGTGACGACTTCCCGGTGGCGGCGCCCCGCTCGCTCATCAGCGGCAAGCGGATGGACAACATCACCTGGTCGGCCAACTGGGACGACGACCTGGGCGGCATGCCGCAGCACCAGGGCGACGACGTCGTCCTGCAGCGGATCCAGGACAAGGTGCGCACGGAGCTCGAGCAGACCTTCATGTTCTACCTGCCGCGCATCTGTGAGCACTGCATCAACCCGTCGTGCGTGGCGTCCTGCCCGTCGGGCGCGCTGTACAAGCGCGTGGAGGACGGGATCGTGCTGGTCGACCAGGACCGCTGCCGCGGCTGGCGGATGTGCGTCACGGGCTGCCCGTACAAGAAGATGTACTTCAACCACCGCACCGGCAAGGCCGAGAAGTGCACCTTCTGCTTCCCGCGCGTCGAGGTCGGTCAGCCCACCGTCTGCTCCGAGACCTGCGTCGGCCGGTTGCGCTACATCGGCGTGCTGCTGTACGACGCCGACCGGGCGCCGGAGGCCGCGGCCACCCCGCGCGAGCAGGACCTCTACCCGGCGCAGCTCAGCCTGTTCCTCGACCCGCACGACCCGGAAGTCCGGCGGGCCGCCGAGCGGGCGGGCATCCCGCACGACTGGATCCAGGCGGCCCGCCGCTCGCCCGTCTACGACCTGATCGCCACCTACGGCGTGGCGTTGCCGCTGCATCCGGAGTACCGCACGCTGCCGATGGTCTGGTACGTGCCTCCGCTCTCGCCCGTGGTGGAGGCGATCACCGCCTCGGGCCACGACGGCGAGGACTACCAGAACCTGTTCGGCGCCATCGACACGCTCCGCATCCCGGTCTCCTACCTGGCCGAGCTCTTCACGGCGGGCGACCCGGCCCCCGTCGAGCTGGCGTTGCGACGGCTGGCCGCGATGCGCTCCCACCGGCGGCGGATCAACCTCGGCGAGCCGGTCGACCCGGAGATCGCCGCTTCGGTCGGCTTCGGCGTCGAGAAGCTGGACAGCATGTTCCGGCTGCTCGCCCTGGCGAAGTACGAGGAGCGCTACGTCATCCCGACGGCCGCCGCCGGAGACGTACGGAACCTGGAGGAGACCGCGCTGAGCGGATGCAGCCTTGACTACGAGGGCGGTCCGGGGATGGGCGGCACCGAGACGTCGGGGCCGTTCGGTGAGGCGTCCGGCCGGCCGGCGCCCCTGTCCGTGGAGACCTTCCACGGCCTGCGCGAACGCCAGACCTCGGAGTCGGCCGCCGACACCTCCGGCCACAGGGGCCGGATCAACCTGCTCAACTGGGACGGCCGCGGCCTTCCCGAGGGGCTGTTCCCGTACCGGTCGCAGGGCGGCGACGGCCCCCGAGGCGGTCAGGTGGACAAGGGCGAGGGGCTGGGCGCCGAACCGGGCGAGATCAGCGAGCGGCGCAAGCGCGAGGAGTCGTGATGAAGCCACCATGGACCTCGCGGCGACCCGAGCTGTCCGCCGACGGCGTGGCCGTGGTGCGCCGGGCGGCCGGGCTGTGCCTGCGCTACCCCGACCAAGCCCTGCTCGACCGGCTGCCGCTGATCCGGGCCGCGCTCGCTGAGACCGGCGCGCATCCGCCGGTTGCCGCCGTCGCCGAGTTCGCCGAGCACCTGGCGGGCCAGGAGCCGCTGCGGGCCGAGGAGCACTATGTGTCGGTCTTCGACATCCGCAACCGCCGCTCGCTGCACCTGACCTGGTGGACCGACGGCGACACCCGCCGCCGGGGGTTCTCCCTCGCCGCGATCAAGGCGCGCTACCGGGCGCACGGCCTGACGCCTCCAGGGAACGACGAGCTGCCCGACTACCTGCCCGTCGTCCTCGATTACGCGACCCTGGAGCGCGAGGACGGGACGGAGCTGCTCCAGGAACACCGGGCCGGGCTCGAACTGCTGAAGTTCGCCCTGATCAAGGTCGCCACGCCGTACGCGCGGCTGCTGGAAGCGGTGTGCGGCACGCTGCCCGGTGCCTCTCCCCGCACCCCTGAGGAGGCCACCCGGATGGCCCGCCGCCCGCTCGACGGCGGCCCGGAACTGGTCGGGCTGGGCACCATCGGACTCCCCTCGTCGCATCCCATCGCCACCACCGGGGGTCTCACGTGATCTCGTCCGTGCCGGGCCGGAGCCGCCAGGCCCTGCCCACTTCGATGGTGAGGGTCCATGATGCCCTCGCCCATTGACATCTTCCTGTGGGGAGCCTTTCCCTACATCGCCGTGGCAATCCTGGTCACCGGCCTCATCTGGCGATACCGCTACGACAAGTTCGGCTGGACGACCCGCTCGTCCGAGCTGTACGAGTCGCGGCTGCTGCGGTGGGGCAGCCCGATGTTCCACATGGGACTGCTCATCGTGCTGCTGGGCCACCTTCTCGGCCTGTTCGTCCCGCAGAGCTGGACGAGCGCGATCGGGCTCAGCGAGAACATCTACCACTCCCTGGCGCTCTGGCTCGGCATCGCCGCCGGCGTGCTGACCTACGCCGGCATCGTCCTGCTCGTCTGGCGGCGGCGCACCACCGGGCCGGTCTTCCTGGCCACCACCGTCAACGACAAGATCATGTACATCTTCCTGGTCGCGGCGCTGACGTTCGGGCTGGCCGCCACGCTGATCAACGCCGCGACGCTGCACTACAACTACCGCGTCGACCTCTCGCCCTGGGTGCGCAGCCTCTTCGTGTTCCAGCCCGAGGTGGCGCTCATGGCGCGCACGCCGATCGAGTACCGCATCCACGCGATCTCCGGCCTGCTGCTGTTCGCGATCCTGCCGTTCACCCGGCTGGTCCACGCGTTCGCCGCGCCCGTGCAGTATCTGTTCAGGCCGTACATCGTCTACCGGGCCCGCGACCCGCAGAACATCGGCACCGCGGCGCTCCGGCCGGGCTGGAAACGGAGCGACGTTTGACCCGCGGGGCGAAGCCCTACCACCTGGAGTCGTTGGAGGACCGGTATCCCAGGTGGGTGGTGCGTTCGCTCTACACGGGCGTCAACAGCTTCATCTCGATCTTCCTCATGGCGATCATCGCCTACAACACCGACGCCCCGTTCGTCTTCCCGTCCCTGGGCCCCACGGCCTTCCTGCTCTTCTACACGCCGCTGGCGGCCGCGTCCTCGCCGCACAACGCCCTGGTCGGACACCTGATCGGCGTACTGGCCGGATGGTTCTCGCTCGCGGTCACCGGCCTGCTCGCCGTGCCGCCCGACCTGGAGAAGATCGACTGGCAGCGGATCCTGGCCTGCGCCATCGCGCTCGGCCTGACCTGTGGGCTGATGCCGGTCTTCCAGGCGGCGCATCCGCCGGCCGGCGCCACCACCCTGATCGTCTCGCTGGGCCTGCTGCGGACCCCCGACCACCTGCTGATCATGATGGTCGCGGTGTTCGTCATCGTCCTGCAGGGCTTCGTCATCAACCGGGGTGCCGGCCTGCCGTACCCGATGTGGCGAAAGCGGGCGAAGAACGCGCCGCCGGACGACTGACCGGCCGGCCAGGGGTTCGCTTCTGGTGCCAAGCCCTTGCATCCGGTACCCAGGTACAGGTTTACCGTCGAGGCATGACCCACGACATCGCCCTCGACTTGGGATGGGCTCCCTCAGCCTGCACCCTGCCCACCGCCGAGCAACCGCTTCGCGTGGCCGAGTTCGACGCCTTGTTCGCCGACGCGCTGCGGGGCGTGGCGCGGCCGGAGCACACCCGGCTGCGCCTGGACCTCGCCTTCAGCCCGGACAACGCGGCGCGGGCGGCCGAACTGGCGGCCCGGGAGAACGGCTGCTGCTCCTTCTTCACCTTCACCCTCACCATCGCCGGCGGCGGCCTGGCGCTGGAGGTGACGGTGCCCGCGGAACAGACCGACATGCTGGACGCGCTGCAGGCCCGCGCGGGCACCCCTGAGGCGGGACCACCGGCGTGAGACGGCACCTCGACCCGCAGGACCCGGCCGGGCCGTACCTGCGCAGCGGGCAGGTGGCCGAGCAGGCCGGGGTCAACCCGCAGACCCTGCGCTACTACGAACGCCGTGGGCTGATCGCCGAACCGCGGCGCAGCCCCGGTGGGCACCGCGCGTACCCACCGGAGACCGTCACCCTGCTGACGGTGATCAAAGCGGCGCAGCGGCTCGGCTTCACGCTGGAGGAGGTGGCCGAGCTGCTCGACACCGGCCGGCGCGGCCACCCCACTGCTGACCTGCGCGAGCGCGCCCAGGAGAAGATCGCCGAGGTGGACGCGCGGATCGCCGACCTGACCACCATCCGGTCCGCGCTGAGCGCGGTGGTGAGCGCCGGCTGCGACAGCCTGACCCACTGCACCTGCCCGGACTGTCCCTTGCCCTACGCCGACCTGGCCGCGAGCCGTGATAGATGATCAACGCGGTGAGAGGCATGACCGCCAAACGGAGACCTTGTCGGCGGTCGACGGCCCAACCGAGGTCGTCGTAACCGGCTGAGTGCGGGCTCGCCTCACCGATCCGGGCCGGGACCTCGCCGGGCCGCGCTGCGCTGTACGGCTATCGCCGCCCCGAGGGCGAGGGCGGCGTATCCACAGGTCACGGTCAAACCTGCCCATGGCGGGAGCGGGTAGTAGACCCCGAGCAGTGATGAGATCACGTCCACGTGCGCGAACGTGGGGACGCTCTGCGTGATCGCGAATCCGGCGGCAGGGGTGATCATCAGCAGCCAGGGCGGCAGGCCCGCAGTCGCCAGCAGGTAGGGCACGACGATCAGCGTGATGGCCAGTCCGATGGCGACGATGCCCCGCTTGACCAGCGCGGCCAGGCCCAGAGCCAGCACGGCGGCGGTCGCGGTCAGCGCCGCGTAGCCGACGATCACCCGCAGCTCGGTACCCAAGGTGATCGGCTGAATCGGGTTCTGATGGGCACGCAACAGCGCCAGGCCGACAGGAACCGCGACCCCCGAGGACACCAGCCCCGCCACGAACGCGACCGCGCCGACCACCACGGCCTTGGCCGCCAGCACCCGCGCCGGATGCCGCGCGACCGGCAGGCTGCTCCTGGCCGGCTCGCGCCGGTGTTCCGCCGTGAAGAACGTGACGGCCGCGACGAGCGCCGGGATCAGCCCCACGGCCCCGCCGATCAGCATGAGGTCCGCGCGCACACCGCCCTCCACCGTGGCGGGCCCGATGTCACCACTCCCGGTCACGATGAGCTGGTCGCCGGACTCGACGACCCCGCCCGGGTGATGCGGGGTCTTGCCGTCGGACTCCATGACGACGCCGACGTCGTCGTGGTGCCACGAACCGTTCGCGCCCCGCAGGGTGATCTGGTCGAAGGTGGCGGTGGTCGCGGAGAAGGCCTTCGCCATCTCCCACAACGCGCCTGGCGAGGTGGCGAACAGCCCGATCTCGACCCTCTCCGGCAGCCCGGTCAGCGTGACCGTGCCGATCTCGGCCCACGTCCTGCCGTCATCTGACTCGTAGCCGGTGACGGTGTCGCCCGACTTGGTCAGCCGCAGCCACTGCGGGCCATTGTGCGGACCGCCCGGCACGTCATGGAGGTAGTTGTACTGCATCCGCACACCGTGGGCTCCGGTGAGCATGACGGCGGCATATGGCGTGCCCTGCGTGAGGCTCTGCCTGACCAGGAGCCCGGCCTTCGCCCACGGCACCACCCCCTCCTTGACGTTGCGCACCCCGGGTACGACGTCCGGCAGCCGGATCTGCCCGGTCATGTCCGACACGCGGGCGGTGATGCTGCCGTTCCCGCTGAGCGGCTGGTGCACGAAGTAGTACTTGTCGCTCACCGCCGTACCGTCGGGACCCACCACTGGCGCAGGGCAGGGGCCCTCTCCCTTCCCGGTCACGCAGACGCTGCGGACGCCCCCGGCGATCAGCAGTCCGAGCGACACGGTGACCAGTACGGACGCCGCCATGGCCAGCACCCAGCCCGGCGCGGAGCGGAACCTGGTCCACTCCGCGCGCAGCATCTGTGGGAAGCCGTCCCGCCCGGCCCGCCGGCCGGATCGGTCAGGCGTGAATGAACTCATGCCGACGGTTGTACGGGGCACCCGGTTCCAGCCGGGTCGCAGCCGCCGCGACCCGGCTGCGACCGGGGATCTGGCATCGTTGAGCCATGTCACCTCGACCTGGCGGCCGGTCCGGCCGCCCCGCCCGCGCGACGACCGGCGGTGAGTGACGGTGAGGGTCCTCGTCGTCGAGGACTTCGAGGTCCTCGCCCGCTCCATCGGCACCGGGCTGCGCCGCGAGGGCATGGCCGTCGACGTCGTCCTGGACGGGACCACCGCCCTCGACCGCCTGGCCGCCACCCGCTACGACGTGCTGATCCTCGACCGTGACCTGCCCGGCGTCCACGGGGACGAGATCTGCCGGCGACTGGCCCACGGCCGCTGTGAGACCCGCGTCCTGATGCTCACCGCCTCCGGCACGGTCGAGGATCGCGTCGCCGGGCTCGGCCTCGGCGCCGACGACTACCTGCCCAAGCCGTTCGCGTTCGCCGAACTGGTCGCCCGCGTCCGCGCCCTGGCCCGCCGCGCCACCCCGCCGCTACCGCCCACCCTGGCATGCGGGGACATCACCCTCGATCCGGCCCGCCGTGCCGTGTACCGGGCCGGCCGGCGCCTAGAGCTGAGCCCCAGGGAGTTCGCCCTGCTCGAATGCCTGCTCGCCGTACCCGGCGTGGTCATCTCCGCCGAGGAGCTCCTCGAACGCGTCTGGGACGAGGCCGCCGACCCCTTCAGCAGTGCCGTCAAGCACACCATGCACCGGTTACGGGCCAAGCTCGGCGACCCGCCCGTGATCGAGACCGTCCGCGAAGGCGGATACCGCATCGGACCGTCATGACCTCCCAGAAGCTCGCCAGGAGGTCCCTGCAGACGCGGCTCGCGCTCGCCTACGCGGCGGGCATCTACACCGCCGGGGTCCTGGTGCTCGTGTTCGTCGCCGTCCCGCTCGCCAGCGTCCAGGCGGCCACCCCCCAAGGCCGGCCCTCATCGAGCGCGATCATCGACACCGGGTCCGGCATCGGCCTGCCCCGACTCCTCACGGGATCCGCCGTCGCCCTGGTCCTGCTGATTCCCGTCTCCCTGGCTCTCGGCTGGTTCGTCGCCGGCCGGTTCCTGCACCCGCTGCGCGCCATCACCGCCACCGCCCAGATCATCTCCGCCGGAGACCTCCACCGCCGCCTCGACCTCGGCGAGCCCACGGACGAGCTGACCGAGCTCGGCCATACGCTCGACGGCCTGTTCGCCCGCCTGCAAGCGTCCTTCGACGCCCAACGCCACTTCGTCGCCAACGCCTCCCACGAGCTGCGCACCCCTCTCGCCGGCCTGCGCACCCTGCTTGAAGTCGCCCTCGCCGACCCTGACGCCGACACCGAGACCCTGCGCTCGGCCTGCCGGGAGGCCCTCGCTCTGGGCGGCCATCAGGAGCGGCTCGTCCAAGCACTGCTCGCTCTGGCCACCAGCGAGCGCGGCGTCACCCGCTGGGACCCTCTCGACCTCGCCCACGTAGCCGCAGGGGTGCTCGCCTCGCGCCGCGACCAAGCGACGCGGAAAGGCATTGACCTGGCCGAACACCTGGCGCCCGCGGTGATCGCCGGAGATCCGGGACTGATCGAAAGCCTCGTCGCCAACCTCGTCGACAACGCCATCCGCCACAACCACGCGGACGGGCACGTAGAGATCAGCACGCGGACCTCCGGCACGCGGGTGGCCCTCACGGTCGCCAACAGCGGGCCAGTCGTCCCCGACGACCAGATCCAGCGACTCCTTCACCCTTTCCAGAGACTGGCGCCCGAACGTCACGGCAGCCGCGACGGCTACGGCCTCGGCCTCGCCATCGTCAACGCCGTCACGCACGCTCACCACGCCACTCTCACGACCAGCGCACGCCCCGACGGGGGCCTGTCCATCACCGTGCGGTTCGCGCCCGGATCTCATCAACATTCCTGAGGATCGCCGCCGTGGTCTCGTCGGCGGGCAGGGGGCCCCGGCCGGTCACCGGCGACGGAAGAGCACCAGCGCGACGTCGTCCTCCCGGGCGCCGAAGCTCTCGATCAGCCGGTCGGCGAACTCGTCCACGTCGTCACCGATCGTCTCGGCCATCTTCCTGGCGATCTCGAGGCTCTCGTCGAGGTACTTGTCGCGGTCCTCGATGAGTCCGTCGGTGAACATCAGCACCGCTCCCCCCGGCGGCACGGTCACCTGGTCCACCCGGTAGACCTCCCCGGCCACGCCCAGCAGCAGGTTGCCGAGCTCGTGGTAGCGGGCCGTGCCATCGGCGCCGACCAGCAGCGGCGGGATGTGACCGGCGTTGGCGACCAGGGTCTCCCCTGTCGCCGGATCGACGAGGGTCAGGCACACGGTGGCGGTCATGCGGGGGTGGTAGCGCCGCAGGACGTCGTTGAGCAGCGCCAGCGACCGGCCGAGATCCACCGAGTCGAGGAGCGAGGCCCGCAGTGCGTGGCGCAGCTCGGCCATCACGGTCGCGGCCAGCAGCGAGTGTCCCTGGACGTCCCCGACGCCGATCAGGACCTGCTCACCGAGCTCCAGCACCTCGTAGAAGTCGCCGCCCACCTCGACGTTGTCGAACGCCGGCTGGTAGCGCCAGCTGATGTCGAGCCCGGCCACCTCGGGCACGCGGGAGGGCAGCAGGCTGCGCTGGAGGGTGAGTGCGATCGCGTGCTCCTCGGCGTAGGCGCGCAGCGCCTCCACCGCGAGCGCCACGGCCTGACCGAGCTGCCGCAGGATGCTCAGCTCGTCCTCGTCGAGCTCGGAGTCCTGCTCCACGCCGAGGACGACCGCGGGCCGATTGGGCTTCGTGCGTGACATGACGGCCACGATGTCCTGGCGGGCCGGGGTGTCGGGGGCCACCTTCGACCAGTAGTCGTACGGGATGGTGAAGATCTGCGTGCCGGCCCGGTCGCCCAGCGCCAGCTCGGTCAGCCCCTCCAGGGCGGCGGGCGCGGCGCTCCTGGCCGTCGTGGTGCCGCCGGGCGGGTTGGCGGTGAACCTGCGGGGCCGGCCGTCGGGCAGCAGCGCCAGCGCCCCGGCGCGCCTGCCCAGGATCTTGCTGGTGCCCTCAACAGCGGTGGACAGCAGGTCGTCGAACGTCTCGGCGGCGTTCATCGCCAGCGTGAGCTCGGCGAGCGCGCCGAGTTTGCCGGCCAGGCGTTCGGCCCGCTGCCGCGCCCGGTAGTAGCGCAGCGTCGCCTCGACCGTCGCGGCGAACTCGTCCGGCTCGATGGGCTCGGCCAGGTAGGCGTCGGCGCCGCGGTGCAGCCCGAGCGCCCGGTCGGCGGTGGTGATCGCCGCTCCCGAGATCTGGATGACCGGGATCGAGGAGAAGGCGGGATCGCTCTTGATCTGCTCGCAGACCTCGTACCCGGAGATGTCCGGCAGGCGGACGTCCAGCACGACCAGGTCGGGGCGGATCTCCCTGACCTTCCGCAGTGCCTCCAGCCCGCCGGTCGCCTCGGCGACCTGGTGGCCGGCCCGCCGCAACCAGCTGGACAGGATGTAGAGCTTGGTCGGCGTGTCGTCCACGACGAGGACCCTCGCCTGATTTTTCCCGCTTTCAGTCATGATGGCTTCCCAATGCCTGCCGGATGGCACCCAGCAGCACGTCCCGGCGCAGGCCGGCTTTGGCGAGCACCGCGTCGGCGTGGTCCGGGTGGTGAGTGGACGACGCCGCCGTGACGATGATCACGGGGATGTCGCGCAGCCGCGCGTCGTCGGCCATCCGCTGCCGGAGGGCCGCGCCGCCGAGGCCTGGCATCAGCAGGTCCAGGAGCGCGAGGTCGGGGGGCGCGGCGCCCATCGCCTCCAGCGCGGCCGCGCCGTCGGGCGCCTCGTCGATGTGGGCGGCGAACCCGGTGAGCATCCGGCGCAGCCCGGCACGGAAGCTCTCGTCGTCGTCGGCGATGAGGATCCGGTTCACGACGGGGATGTCGTCCAGGGTGTGCGGAAGCCGGAACGTCGCCGTGGTGCCCTGTCCCTGCGAGCTGGTCAGGATGAGGGAGCCGCCCATCGCCTCGGCCAGTCTGCGGGCGTACGGCAGGCCGAGCCCGGTGCCCTTGGCCCGCAGCTGCGCCGGGCCCGGCACCTGGTAGAACTCCTCGAAGACGTGCGCGAGGTGCTCGGCCGGGATGCCGATCCCGGTGTCGGTCACGGTGAACACCATTTCGCTGGCCGCGGTGTCGTGGGTCACCCGCAGTGTGACCTCGCCCTCCTCGGTGAACTTCAGGCTGTTGGCCAGCAGATTGCGCAGGATCCTGATGAGCATCGCCTCGTCGGCGAGCATCGTTGGGGCCGGCTCCGGCACGTGCGCCGTCAGAACGACCCGCTCGGTGCCGGAGGTCGGCCACAGCGTCAGCCGCAGCCGCTCGACCAGCGCGACCAGGTCGACGGTGGTCGGCTGCGGGTCGAGCCGCCCGGCTTCGGCCTTGGCCAGGTCGAGCAGCTCACTGACCAGTGCCAGGAGGGTCTCCGCCGACGAGCCGATGAGGTCGATCTGGTGTGTCTGCTCGGTGCCCAGCGGCTCTCCGCCGGGGCCGGTCAGCAGGCGGACCAGGCCGATGATCGAGTTGAGCGGGGTGCGCAGCTCGTGACTGACCGTGGCCCAGAACCGGTTCTTGGCCTCGCCCGCCTCGCGCAGCTGCAGCGACTTCTCGTCCAGCTCGGCGTAGAGCGCGACGACCCCGCGGTTGGTCTCCTCCAGCTCGGCCGACAGCTGGTTGTACAGCGCCATGACCCCCTGGTTGGTCTCCTCCAGCTCGGTGTTGAGCTGGCGGACCTCCTCCAGGGTCGAGACCAGCTCACGGTTCTGCTGACGTAGCTCCTCCAGCGCGCTCGTGGGTGTCAGCGCGTCGATCCGGGCGCGGATCTGACTGATCGGCAGCGTCGGCGGCCCCGACGTGAGCCGCTTACGCATGATCACCTGGCCGGGGCGGTCCACCTCGACCGCATCCATGAGTCGTCCCGCCATCACCATGCCGTCGGAGGACGAGTGGCGGTCCCCGGTCAGGAAGCTCAGCGAGATCACGAGGTCGTCCTCGTCGAGCAGGAAGGCGACGCCGACATCGGCGTGGCCCTCGATCACGATCTCGCGCCCCACTTCGCTCAGCGCCGTGGCCACCCGGATCTGGTCCTGCTCGGACATGCCGGAGGCCGCGGCGACCTCGCGTCCCACCCTGCGCATGGCGAAAACGTCCTGATCGTTCCTGACGCTGATCCTGGCCAGCTGCGTGGCGCTCATGCGGGGCCCTTCATGACGAGCACGCAGGCGTCGTCCCTGCGTGTCCCGGCGTCCCTGAGCAGCGTGGCGGCCACGACCGTCGGGGGGCGCGTCGTCAGCCCGGGGAAGGAGGAGACGTCCCACCGGTCGGTGAGCCCGTCGGAGTGCATCACGACCATGCTGTGCGGCGGCATGGTGTATTCGTACTCGCGAAACGTCCTGCTCTGATGGCCGGCGATACCCGGGACGGAGATCATGCCCTGCCTGCCCTCCGCGTGCATGATCCAGCCCGAGATGTTGCCCACCCCGGCGTAGCGGACCAGGCCGCTCTCGCGGTCGAGCCTGGCCACCGCCACGGCGCCGCCCCGGGTGCCGGCGAGCGCGCGGTGAACACGCTCCAGCAGGGCCACCGGCGGCAGATCGCTGTGCTCCTGGAAGACCCGCACCGCCTGCCGGGAGGCGCCGGCCGCCAGTTCCCCGTGGCCGAGCCCGTCGCACAGCATCGCGACCGCCGTGCCGGGGCTGTCCACGCAGGCGAACGCGTCGCCGGACACGCTCTCCTCGCCGATGGGCCGGGTCAGGCCGCTCACCCGGGAGGCGGGCGCCGGGGCCGCGCCGGCGGTGAAGCACATGCTGATCACCGTTCCGCGTCCGGGAACGGAGTAGACCTCGTGGGAGGAGGCCATCCGGGCGATGCCGCCGAGCCCGACCCCGAGGGTGCCCGTGGTGGAGTAGCCGTCGCGCAGGGCGCGGGTGAAGTCGCGGATGCCCGGCCCCCTGTCCAGGGCGATGACCTCGACGGCCGCGGCCGGCCCCGGGAGAGCCCGGATCAGCATCATCCCCTCTGTGGCGTGCTTGACCAGGTTGGAGGCGGCCTCGCTCACCGCGAGCGCCACCCTTCCCCGGTCGTGCTCGCCGAAGCCGGCCGTCTCGGCGAGCGCCGCGGCGGCGCGGCGGACGGCTCCGATGGCGCTCGCGTCCTCGACCCGGACCCAGGACTCGTCTCTGGACCGAATCACCTGGCCCACTTGATCACCGTCACCCGGGTGCCCTTGCCGGGTTCGGAGTCCAGGTCGAACTCGTCCACGAGGCGACGGGAGCCGCTCAGGCCCAGCCCGAGGCCGCCCCCGGTCGTCCACCCGTCGGTGAGCGCCAGCTCCAGATCGGGGATGCCGGGGCCCTCGTCGGCGAAGGTGAGCCGGAGCCCGCCGCGCGCGCCGTTGCTGACGACCTCGATCCGCACCCGGCCACCCCCGGCGTACACCAGGGTGTTGCGGGCCAGTTCGCTGGCGGCGGTCACCACCTTCGTCTGGTCGACCAGTGACAGGCCCACCTGCTGGGCGCTGGTGCGCACGCGCTGGCGCACCAGGACCACGTCGCCGTTGGCGGCGATGGGCAGCTCGATGGCGTCCGTCACCTCGGCACCGCGACCGCCCTGGCGTTGTCGCGGTCTTCGAGCAGCGCGACGCCCTTCTCGAGATTGAGCGCCGTGCGTACGCCGCCGAGTGAGAGACCGAGCTCCACGAGCGTGATCGCGACCGCGGGGCGCATGCCCACGACGATCGTCTCGGCGTCGAGCACGCGCGAGATGGAGGCGATGGTGGCCAGCATGCGGCCGATGAAGGAGTCGACGATCTCGACGGCGGAGATGTCGATGATCACGCCGCGAGCGCCGCTTTCGACGATCGCGTCGGCAAGGTCCTCCTGAAGCGCCAGAACGCCCTGGTCCTGCAGGTCGATCTGAATGGAGACGATGAGGACGTCGCCGAGTTTGAGGACGGGCACCCGCTCCATCAGGCCCGCTCCGTCGCCACGACGACGCGCTTGCTCGCTCCGTGCGTCACCTGCACGCCGCTCTGCCGCAGCGCGTGCGCCAGGGCGTCGGACAGCGACGACTTGGTGACGATGTCGCCGAACTCGATGCCCAGGGTGACGATGGTGTGGGCGATCTGCGGGCGGATGCCGGAGACCACGCACTCCGCGCCCATCAGCCGCGCGGCCGCCACGGTCTTGAGCAGGTGCTGGGCCACCTGGGTGTCGACCGCCGGCACCCCGGTGATGTCGATCACAGCGTGCTCGGAGCCGGTCTCGACCAGCGCCTGGAGCAGCTTCTCCATGACCACCTGCGTGCGGGCGGAGTCGAGCGTCCCCACCAGGGGCACCGCGAGGATGCCCTCCCAGAGCTTGACCACCGGCGTGGACAGCTCCAGCAACTGCTCGGACTGGTCCGTGATGATCTTCTCGCGGGCGGTGACGTAGGTCTCGAACGTGTAGAGCGCCAGGTCGTCGACGAACTTGGAGAACCAGATGTAGCCGCGCAGGGCAGCGGTCTCCTCGCTGGCCTCGATGGTCTCGTACACCGCCTCCTTGACGCTGAGCACCAGGACGGCGGTGTCGGACGGAGTGAACCCCTCTCGCGCCTGGATGCGGGACAGCTCGGCCAGCAGGCCGCGCAGGTCGCTGGAGTCGTCTCCCTCGGACAGCGACCTCAGCATGGCCTGGTAGATCTCGCGCATCCGCCCGCCCAGGACTCCGTGGTCCGCGCGTCCGCCGACGGCCGCTCCGGCGATGTCCAGCCAGCGCTTGAGGATGCGTTCTTCCTGCTCCCTCAGGAGCGTTTCGATGCGGAGCCGATCGGCGTCTCCGTGGACGGTCAAAATGTGCTCCTATGGGATGCTTGTCTCAGGTCAACGCCAGAAGGCTACCCGTCTTTCCGTGCTGGCTCTATGTGATGAACGCAGCAGAGGCGGCCGCGTACCTCCGATCGGCCGGTGCCGTAGGCCATCACGTGCCGGACGTTTACCGCACGATGGCTGGGTAGCCGAAGCCCTGTCACACCATCGACGACAGGGAGCAAACCCCATATGACTCAGCCGTGGAGCTACCGCGAAGGCGTCATCTCCGACACCAGCGTGAGCCTGATCGGATTCGACGTCGAAGCCGTCGACGGGAAGATCGGATCGGTCGACGAGGAGAGCAACGTCGTCGGCGACAGCTACCTGGTCGTCGACACCGGTTTCTGGATCTTCGGCAAGAAGGTCATCCTGCCGGCCAGCACCGTGACCGAGGTCGACCCCCAGAACAAGAAGGTCTTCCTGGCCCGTACCAAGGAAGAGATCAAGGAAGCGCCCGAGTTCGACGAGGCCACCCACAAGGACCCGGGCTACCGCCAGCAGGTCGGCGACTACTACGGTCGCTACCCCGACCTGCCCTGACCCTCAGCGGTCGGATCGTGTGGGCTCCTCCCGGTTCTCCGGGAGGAGCCCACACGCGTTTCCCCTGGCTCGCGCCCGGCGAGGCGGTTGAACAGGACGCGTCACGAAGCAGGTGACCGAACCGATCAGAAATCGAGAAGTACCGTCACCGAGCCACATCTAGCCTGGGTGTCTGGTGCCTCCGGCCAAGCGTCCCACTGGCCGAAGTGCAGCCGCGGCGATGAAGAAACCGACATAATGTTCGAAGTTCGTTAGACGCAGCCAAGCGACGCCTACGGAGACCGCGAAGGCGGCCCCGCGTAACAGATGGAGAAACGATGAGCACGGCCCCGAGGACGGACCTGCCGTCACCCGCGCCGCACGTTGCCGACAGCCACGATCTGATCCGCGTGCACGGCGCGCGCGTGAACAACCTCAAGGACGTCAGCGTCGAGATCCCGAAGCGACGGCTCACGGTGTTCACCGGCGTCTCCGGCTCGGGCAAGAGCTCGCTGGTGTTCGGCACGATCGCGGCGGAGTCGCAGCGGCTGATCAACGAGACCTACAGCGCGTTCGTGCAGGGCTTCATGCCGACGCTGGCGCGGCCCGAGGTCGACGTACTCGAAGGACTGACCACCGCGATCATCGTCGACCAGCAGCGGATGGGCGCCGACCCCCGCTCCACCGTCGGCACCGCCACCGATGCCAACGCGATGCTGCGCATCCTCTTCAGCCGGCTCGGGCAGCCGCACATCGGCTCACCCCAGGCGTTCTCCTTCAACGTCGCCTCGATCAGCGGAGCGGGCGCCGTCAAGATCGAGCGCGCCGGAAAGACCGTGAAGGAGAGGCGCGACTTCAGCATCACCGGCGGCATGTGCCTGCGCTGCGAAGGCCGGGGCGCGGTCACCGACATCGACCTCACCCAGCTCTACGACGACTCCAAGTCGCTCGCCGAGGGCGCGTTCACGATCCCCGGCTGGAAGTCGGACAGCTTCTGGACGGTGCGGGTCTACGCCGAGTCGGGCTTCGTCGACCCGAACAAGCCGATCCGCGACTACACCAAGAAGGAGCTGAACGACTTCCTCTACCGGGAGCCGGTCAAGGTCAAGGTCGACGGCGTCAACCTCACCTACGAGGGGCTCATCCCGAAGATCCAGAAGTCGTTCCTCTCCAAGGACCGGGAGGCGATGCAGCCGCACATCCGGGCGTTCGTCGACCGGGCGGTCACCTTCACCACCTGTCCCGAGTGCGACGGCACCCGGCTCAGCGAGGGGGCTCGCTCCTCGCGGATCGGCGGGATCAACATCGCCGACGCCTGCGCGATGCAGATCAGCGACCTGGCCGAATGGGTCCGCGGCCTCGACGAGCCGTCGGTCGCGCCGTTGCTCGCCAAGCTGCTGCACACCCTCGACTCGTTCGTGGAGATCGGGCTCGGCTATCTCTCACTCGAACGGCCGGCGGGCACGCTGTCGGGCGGTGAGGCGCAGCGCGTCAAGATGATCCGCCACCTCGGTTCCTCGCTCACCGACACCACCTACGTCTTCGACGAGCCCACCATCGGCCTGCACCCCCATGACATCCAGCGGATGAACGACCTGCTGCTGCGGCTGCGGGACAAGGGCAACACGGTGCTCGTCGTCGAGCACAAGCCGGAGGCGATCGCGATCGCCGACCACGTCGTCGACCTCGGTCCCGGCGCCGGTACGGGGGGCGGCACCATCTGCTACGAGGGCACCATCGAGGGGCTGCGGGCCAGCGGCACCATCACCGGCCGCCACCTCGACGACCGCGCCGCTCTCAAGGAGATGGTGCGGCCCCCCAAGGGCACGCTGGAGATCCGCGGCGCCACCCGCCACAACCTTCAGGACGTCGACGTCGACATCCCGCTCGGCGTCCTGTGCGTCGTCACCGGCGTCGCCGGCTCCGGCAAGAGCTCGCTGATCCACGGCTCCATCCCGGCCGCCGCGGGTGTCGTCTCGGTCGACCAGGCGCCCGTCCGCGGTTCGCGACGGAGCAATCCGGCGACCTACACCGGACTGCTCGACCCGATCCGCAAGGCGTTCGCGAAGGCCAACGGCGTGAAGCCGGCGCTGTTCAGCGCCAACTCCGAGGGCGCCTGCCCCACCTGCAACGGCGCCGGCGTCATCTACACCGACCTGGCGATGATGGCGGGCGTGGCCACCACCTGCGAGGAGTGCGAGGGGAAGCGGTTCCAGGCGTCGGTGCTGGACCACCACCTCGGCGGCCGAGACATCAGCGAGGTGCTCGCGATGTCGGTGACCGAGGCCGAGGAGTTCTTCGGCGCCGGTGAGGCGCGCACGCCGGCCGCGCACGCCATCCTCGACCGGCTCGCCGACGTCGGGCTCGGCTACCTCAGCCTCGGCCAGCCGCTCACCACGCTGTCCGGCGGCGAGCGGCAGCGGCTCAAGCTGGCCACCCACATGGCAGACAAGGGCGGCGTCTACGTCCTGGACGAGCCCACCACCGGCCTGCACCTCGCCGACGTCGAGCAGTTGCTCGGCCTGCTCGACCGGCTCGTCGACTCCGGCAAGTCGGTCATCGTCATCGAGCACCACCAGGCGGTCATGGCGCACGCCGACTGGATCATCGACCTCGGTCCCGGCGCCGGCCACGACGGCGGCCGGATCGTCTTCGAGGGCACACCCGCCGACCTCGTCGCCGCCCGCTCCACCCTCACCGGCGAGCACCTCGCGGCCTACGTCGGCGCCTGACCCGCCCCATGCCCTACGAGAAAGCAGGCGCACCCGCTGTTCTCGTAGGGCAGGGCGTGGCCGGCCCAGAGATCGAACCCTCCTTCGTGGACGGGTTCCTGCAGGAAGGTCCGTGCCGCTCGTGCACGGCCGGAGCGCGGCCCGGACCGGTCGATGAGGTCACCCCGCGCTCCTTCCCGATGACGATCACGAAGTCCCCGAGGACATGCCGGACGTCAGCGCGGCGCCCAGTCGGCGGATCACCTCGGCCTCGCCCGGGTTGACCTCGTCGCTGGACGGCGCGTGTTCGGTGATGGCCGCGCCGATGATGCCGTCCACCTGCGAGACGAGATCGATCAGTCGTTGCGGCTGCGCGCCGTCCGGCTCCGGGTAGCAGGTCGCGCCGAAGGCGGTGGGCTCCAGCACGTCGAGGTCGACGTGAACAGCGCGCGCACCACCATCCCGTGGAAGGCGCCCGAAGGTAGGGTCGGCGGGCTGTAGACGTCCGGGTGCGCGTCGAGCCACAGCACCGTCAACGCGGCACCGTAGCGGTTGTGGGCAGCGGCGATCGGCGGGATGTCGACCGCGCAGTCACCGCCGATGGTGATCACCTGGTCGTCGATGCCGGTCAGTGCCGTCCGCGTCAGCCGCTGGCTCTCCATGAGCACCTCGTAGGACCGGATCCCGGCGACCTTGTCACCGCCGGTTTCCGGCACCGGCACGGTCACCACCGTGTCGGCCGGAACGAGTTCGGCGGCGCGGCGGGCTCCGGACGTCAACCGCCGCGCCCTGCTCGACGCCGAGCCTTGCCATTGTGGTACGCACAGCACAGTCGTCATGCGACGACGATATGAGGCACGAGCATCGGCGTTCTGGATCACTCTTTTTCTGGTACGGCCCGCAGGCAGCGGGTGGCCTGGGCGCGGAGGGCGTCGGCGAGGGCCGGTGGGCCGCTGACGAGGGTGAAGTCGGTGTCGACAGATGTGATCATCCAGACCAGCGCCGACGGGGTTTCGGCGCCGACGTGCAGCAGGCAGGTGTGGTCGTCGACGGCCTCCACGACGCCCATCCCCGGCCACACCCGGTCGGCCACGGCCTCGGCGGACTCGTGCAGGCTGACGGTCGCCCGGCACGGCCAGGTGCGTGATGAGAGCCGGTGTGCCAGGTAGGTCGCGACGTCGCCGTCGGGTGGTCGTCTGGGCGCGAATCGCGGGCCGGTCGGCGTGCGCGGCCGTAGCCGGTCCACCCGGAAGGTACGCCAGTCATCGCGGTCGGTGTCCCAGGCGACGAGATACCAGTGCCGGCCGAAGCTGACCAGGCTGTGGGGCTCGACGGACCGGCTCGTGTCGACGCGGTGAGGGCTGGTGTAGTCGAAGCGCAGCCGTTCGCGCCGACGGCAGGCGTCGGCGATCGCCATCAGCGTGTCCGGGCTCACCGTGGGCCCGGAGCCGCCGACCCGGACGGTCGCCGCGTGCAGCGTGTTCACCCGGTGTCGCAACCGGGAGGGCAGGACCTGTTCGAGTTTGGTCAGGGCCCGCAGCGATGTCTCCTCGATCCCGGCGACCGAGCCACCCGCCGACGTGCGCAGCCCGACCACCACGGCCACCGCCTCGTCGTCGTCGAGCAGCAACGGCGGCAGCGACGCCCCTGCTCCCAGCCGGTAACCAGCGGTCCCCCGCACGGCGTTCACCGGATAACCGAGCTGGCGCAGCCGCTCGACGTCGCGGCGGACCGTGCGCGCGGTGACGCCCAGCCGGTCGGCGAGCTCGGCCCCGGACCAGTCGCGATGGGTCTGCAGGAGCGACAACAGTCTCAGCAGCCGTGCGGAGGTCCCCACCATGCCTTCAAGGTTGCCAGACCCTTAGGACCGAAGCCGTCCTAAGGGCTTCCTAGCTTTTCCGGCATGACGAACATCCGTTCTTTCCGTCTCGATATCCCGCAGGCTCAGCTCGACGACCTGGGTGCGCGGCTGGCCAACACCCGCTGGCCGGAGGAAGTGCCGGGTGTGGGCTGGAGCCGGGGAGTGCCGCTGGGCTACCTGAAGGAGCTCGCGGAGCACTGGCGTACCCGCTACGACTGGCGGGCGCAGGAGGCGGCGCTCAACGCGTACCCGCAGTACCTCACCACCATCGACGAGCAGAACCTGCATTTCCTGCACGTGCCCTCGCCTGAGCCCGACGCCACGCCCTTGCTGCTCCTGCACGGCTGGCCGGGCGGGTTCACCGACTTCCTCGACGTGATCGGCCCGCTGTCCGATCCCCGCGCGCACGGCGGTGACGCGGCCGACGCCTTCCAGCTGGTGATCCCGTCGTTGCCGGGGTTCGGGTTCTCCACGCCGCTGGCCGGGCCGGGCATGAACGCGGCCAGGATGGCCGGGGTGCTCGTACGGCTGATGTCCCAGCTCGGGTTCGAGCGCTACGGCGTGCACGGCTACGACACCGGCGCGTGGGTCGCCCCCCGGATGGCCGAGCAGGATCCGGACCGTGTCGTAGGCGTCCATGTCAACGCCCTGCTCACCTTCCCGGTCGGGGCGGACGGTGAGATGGAGGGCCTGTCAGAGGTCGAGCAGCGGCGCTGGCAGGCGATGCGGGACTTCAACGACGGTTATCTGCGGTGCAACTCCAAACGGCCGCAGACGGTGACCTATGGTCTGCACGATTCGCCCGTCGGCCAGCTCGCCTGGATCGTGGAGAAGTTCAAGGAACTCACCGACCCTGAGGACGGGCTGCCCGAGGACAGCATCGATCGTGATCGCATCCTGACCGGCGTCTGCCTGTACTGGCTGACCGGCACAGCCGGGTCGGCGGCGCAGATCTACTACGAGGAGATCTCCGCGAACGACTGGAGCGCCGGCTCCGGCGACGGCTCCGGCGCGGACTGGGGGGAAGGCGCAGAGGAGTGGGCGGCGCCCCAGCGCGGGACGGTGCCGACCGGCGTGCTGGTCTCCAACCATGACGTGACCATCCGCCGCTGGGCCGAGCGCGACCACCACGTCGTGCATTGGACCGAACTCGGCGAGGGCGGGCACTTCCTCGCGATGGAGAGGCCGGATCTGCTCATCGGCGACCTTCGCGAGTTCTTCCGTAAGGTGCGCTGAGCCGAGGCAGGCGCTCGATCTCGTCGTGTGGTTCCGGCGGTGGCCGGTATCGGTTCCGGATGACCGCCGAGCGGGCGGCCTGCCCGGGCGGTGGTGGTGCGGATCGCGTTCAGGCGTGAGGGAGGTCAGCTGGAGCGTTCGGCAGAACAGGCGCCGTCGGGGTCGATGGCACGGTTGACGCGCCTGGTGATCTCGGTGAGCTGGCGGAGCTGGGCCTTGGTCAGGGGGTCGATGACGAGGGCGCGGACCGCCTCGACATGGCCCGGGGCACTGGCCACGACCTTGTCCCAGCCGTCGTCGGTGAGGACGGCCAGCGTGTAGCGGCCGTCGGCCGGGTCGGGTGTGCGGCGTATCCAGCCGCGCTTTTCCAACCGGGAGACCACATGCGACAACCGCGACAGCGATCCGTCGGCCAGTTGCGCCAGCTCACTCATCCGCATGGTGCGCTCGGGACTCATCGACAGGCCGGCCAGCACCTGGTACTCGAAATGGCTGATGCCCGCATCGCGCTGCAGCTGGGCGTCCAGGGCGGCCGGCAGTCTGATCATCGCGCTGGCCAGTCCCAGCCAGGCCGACATTTCCTCCTCGGTCAGCCATCGGGGCTCCTGGGTGCACATGCCTCCACTTTATCTTGAAGCGTCAAGTACGCGCTTGCTTCGATCACTTGACGCTTCAACTCATTTCCCCCTACGTTGAGCATGAAATCTCAAGTGACTCACGTGAGGACCCCCCATGGACATCGCCCTGTGGATCGTCGCCGGCCTGCTCGCTCTCGTCTTCCTGGCCGCCGGTGCGATGAAGCTCACCCAGCCCAAGGACAAGCTCGCCACTTCCGGCCTGGCCTGGACCGAGGACTTCTCCGGGGGCGCCGTGAAGGCGATCGGCGCCCTGGAACTGCTGGCCGCGCTCGGGCTGGTCCTGCCGGCGGCGCTCGGCGTCGTGCCGATCCTCACCCCGCTGGCCGCCGCCGGCCTGGTCCTGGTCATGATCGGCGCTGCCGTCACCCACGCCCGCCGCAAGGAGACCTCGGCGATCGCCGTCAACGTGGTGCTGCTCGTCCTGGCGGCGTTCGTGGCCTGGGGCCGTTTCGGCCCCTACGCCTTCTGACCCACCCTGCGAGTCCTGCACCGCCATATCCCTTGACAAGATCCACCAGCTATACATCAAATTACTTTGATGTATTGTCGCCGTATGGCGAGTTCGCTTCAAGCCGCCCCGGCCTTCGTCCAGCTGGCCGCGCATCCCGTGCGATGGCGGCTGCTGACCCTGCTGGCCGTCGGCGACCACCGGGTCCGGGAGCTCGTGGAACTGGTCGGTCAACCACAGAACCTGGTCTCCTACCATCTACGGCTTCTGCGCGGCGGTGGGCTGGTCACCGCCCGCCGCAGCACCTTCGACGCCCGTGACAGCTACTACCACCTGGACCTGGAACGCTGTGCCCAGGAGCTGGCCGACACCGGCGCTGTCCTGCATCCCGCACTCCGCCTCGATCCGGCCCCGCCGTCGCCACCGTCCTCAGCGGCACATGCGCGCCGACCCGTCGTGCTGTTCACCTGCACTGGCAACAGCGCCCGCTCACCGATCGCCGAGGCCCTGCTGCGCCACCACGCCGGCGGCCGTGTCGAGGTGACCAGCGCAGGCAGTCACCCACGGCCGCGACTGCACCCGTACGCCGTGCAGCTCCTGCGCGAGCGCCACGGCATCGATCTGATCGACCAGCGTCCCCGGCATGTGAACACCGTGGCCGGTCGCCGCTTCGACTACGTGATCAGTCTGTGCGACAAGGTCCGCGAGGTCTGCCCCGACATCGGCGGCCATCCCCGGCGCCTGCACTGGAGCATCCCCGACCCCGCCACGCCCGGCCGTTCCGAGGGGGCCGGCTCCCCCGCGTTCGCCCGCACCATGGAAGAGATCGACACCCGCGTCCGCTACCTGCTGCCCGTTCTCACGCCACAGGAGGTCTCGTCATGACCGCACCCGAACAGCTCGCCGGCGTCCGCTACCTCGTCGATGACGTGGCCGCCGCCGTCGACTTCTACACCACCCATCTGGGCTTCGCCCTGGGCACCAACGCCGCGCCCGCCTTCGCCGACGTGGTACGCGGACCGCTGAGGCTGCTGTTGTCCGGACCGGCCAGCTCCGGCGCCCGCGCCACTCCCACCGGCCTCACCGCCGGTCGCAACCGCATCCACCTCATCGTCGACGACCTCGACTCCGAGATCGGCCGGCTCCGCAGCGCCGGACTGTCGTCCTTCTGCAGCGACGTGGTCGCCGGCCCCGGCGGACGCCAGATTCTGCTTACCGACCCCGCAGGCAACCTCATCGAACTGTTCCAGCCGGCCCCCGCTCCGGCCGCCACCGCCTCGGCCGGGCCCTGATCACCACGATCCCCGCGACCAGCACCGACAGTCGTGACCCGCGGGCCCGTGTCCGCCGCGACGGTAGCGAGATCGGCATCAAGGGTGCTGCCCGGGGACGTGCTGGTCGCGCGGCCGAGCGAGAAGGTCCCGGTCGACGGCATGATCCTGACCGGATGGCGGCGTTCCGGATGTCAGCCCCTCAGCTTGTTCTTTATCGTCCGGATCGTTGTGCTGAGCGGCTGGTTGATCGTTTCGCGGACAGCAAGACGGCCTTGAGTGATCATGTGCGGTGTCGAGTCGCTGCCGATCGCTACAAGGCCGTGAGGGTGAGTCTGCTGAACGATGCCGCCTGTGTCGAGTCCTCCAGGGTGTTGTCCCGGTTCCGGAACGACGTCTACGCCTGCCTTCGCGCGCGGGCTGATGCGTTGTTCGAACTGACCGACGCGCTGTTGTGCGCGCCGGGGCCGGTCCACTCGCCGGTGGATCTGACCTTGTCACCGGAATACCGGCGCGGGCACGGCGCCTTGTACGGCGGGCTCAACCACGGCCGGATCGACGTGGAACAGCTGCGCGAGGTGCTGGCCAGGCTGCTGCTGCCGCGCTGGCCGGACGGGCGGATCGTACTGGCGGTGGATGTGTCGCCGTGGCTGCGCTCGGACGCCGCTTGCTCGGCCAAGCGGCTGTCTTGCCACGTCTACGGCCGGGCCAAAAGCGCCTCGCAGTTCATCCCGGGCTGGCCATACTCATTTGTCGCGGCGCTGGAGATGGGCCGCAGTTCATGGACGGCGCAGCTGGACGTGGTGCGGCTCGGTCCCGTCGACGACGCCACCGCCGTCACCGCCGCCCAGCTGCGCGGCGTCATCGAGCGGCTGATCTCCGCCGGCCAGTGGAACAGCGGCGATCCGGACATGCTCATCGTGGCCGACGCCGGCTACGACATCCCCCGCCTGGCCTATGTCCTGCGCGACCTACCAGTCGAACTGCTGGGACGCATCCGGTCCGACCGGGTGCTGCGTCTGCCCGCCCCGCCACGATGCTATGACCCCAAGGGTGGCCGGCCGCCCAAGCATGGCGGCGAGTTCGCTCTGGCCGACCCCGCCACCTGGCCAACCCGCGGTGACCACGGTCACCGACACCACCCACTACGGCAAGGCCGAGGCGAGCGCCTGGGACCGGCTCCACCCGCGCCTCACCCACCGCGCGGCCTGGCTCGACCACGAAGGCGAGTTGCCTCTCATCGAGGGCACCCTCATCCGGCTGAAGGTCGAGCATCTGCCCGGCGACCGTGACGCCCCGCCGGTCTGGCTGTGGTCCTCCAAGACTGGCGCCACCGGCGCGGATGTGAACCGTTGCTGGCAGGCGTTCCTGCGCAGGTTCGACTTGGAGCACACCTACCGCTTCTGGAAGCAGACCCTCGGCTGGACCCGGCCCCGCATTCGTGCCGCCCAGGCCGCCGACCGCTGGACCTGGCTGCTCGTCATCGTCTGCACCCAGCTCCGCCTGGCTCGCCTCCTGGTCAAGGACCTGCGTCACCCGTGGGAGAAACCGGCCTGCCCGGGGCAGCTCACCCCCGCCCGGGTCCGGCGCGGGTTTCGGAACCTGCGTCCCGCACTCGCCCAACCGGCCAGCGTACCCAAACCCTCCAGGCCCGGCCCGGGGCGCCCACCCGGCATCCCCAACCGCCGGCCCGCCACCCGCTACGACGTCGGCAAGACCGTCAAACGCGGCCGCACCCTCGCAGCCCTACAACAACCCGGACGATGAAGAACAAGTTAGGCGTGTGAACATCCCGGCGCAGCCGAGACGATCTCGTGCTCGGCCGCGCCGACGTGGCTATGAGGTAGCGATCAGTCGGCCCGGCCGCCGGGGTCGGACCTCGTTCCCGTGTCGAACCTCGCCGTCACGGGCGCGGTGCTCCAGTCGCTCACCTCATCACCCCTGTCGACGCGCAGCAGCCGCGCCTGCACGACGTCCATCAGCTGGTCGGCGCCCGGCAGGAACTCCGGGCCGTTGACGAAGTGCATGACGGCCCCGACGACGTCCTGTCTGTCGTCCTCGTCGAGGTCCTCGGCGTCGAACGGTCTCCAGCCCGTCGCGGTGGCCGCCGCGAGAAGGCGCGCCGGGTCGTGGACGTGCACCTCCAGCAGGCTGATCGTGCGTACGACCGGCCCTGGGAAGGCGTCGAGGCGGGCGTCGCCCGGCGTGCGGCTCTCAAGGTCGCCACCGAGGCCGGCCGAGTCGCCGCGGCCCCGCCGCAGGGACTCCCACGTGGCGGCGAGCTCGGGGGCGTCGGCCCAGGTCCCGTTCACGACATCGGCCAGCGTACGACGGAAGGAGGCGGCGGGCGCGTCGGGCAGAGCCGCTGCGATCCGCTCCGACTCAGCGCGGGCGGCGGGGCCCAAGCCGTTCTCCACCACCGAGGAGAGCAGGTAGGCGGCGTGCTGAGCAAGGGCGGGATCGGTACAGGTCAGTACGGCATGCAGGGTCGCGGGCTGGCCAGAGCGCTCGACGAGAGCGAGCACCCTGCTCTTGGCGCGGGTGTGCTCACAGTGGAAGGCACGAGGGACGGCAGAGGTCATGACGGGTTCTCCATCAACGTGAGGTACGTGGAAAACCGCTGGTGGGCGCGGTACGGCCACGCCCCCTGACGGAGAAGTCCTGCCCGCTGGTGCTGCTGGTACGGCCAGCTGCCCGGTTCGGTGTTCGCATCGTACCGCTTGGGTGTTGTTTTGGGTGACTACGCGTCGACTAGACCACCCGGGGGTTGAATCGGTCGCGAGGGTGGCTCGTGCGGATGAGCGATGAGCGCGTCGCTCAAACGAGTCGAACCACAAGACCTAGCAACGAGGAGTTGAGCAGGTCGACCACCCCAAGGCGTTGTTCATTAGTCCAGACGAGCGCAACGGTCTGGTGGATAAAGAACAAGCTCAGAAGGTGTCTTTGAACCCCGTCACTATAAGTGATCTTGTTGACTTCCCTAAAATGTCCGGTCGCAAAGAGCCGACCGCCGCCACACAGAACTCGGTCCTGCATGATCCACTGCTCGCCCTCTACTGGACGCCTCGCAGGAGGCGGTGACGGTCCTGCGCCAGGCCCTCCCGTCACCGTGATGAGGCGATAGCGGGCTTCAGATGCGGGGCCGAAGGGTGCGCCGGACAGCGACGCCGCCCAATGCGAGAGCGGGGATGAGCAGGATTTCCGCCTCGGTCCATTGGAACTGCCAGAACCTGTCCGCGGGGTGAAACTCGGTCACCTGTCGATAGCCGTGGCTGAAGGAGCATCTGGCGTACTTCTTGGTCGTCTCGTCCGTCCCGCAGGGGCCGGCGAGCGCGAGCCCTCTCTCCTGAGAGGTGTACTTCACGCCGTCTCCGTCGATCCAGTAGCTCGTCACGTACAACGAGTCATCTGGTGTGGGGTCGTCCATGACCGTGGCCTGCACGGCTCGCTCCGGTGTCGCGTAGGAGGACGGCGCCCTGAGGAGTCCGAAGAATGCCAACGCGCACACCGCCAGGGTCACCGCCATCGCCGGCAGGGTCCGCCGGAAGAGCGCGCCCGTGGCCATGCCGAGCACGAACGCGGACAGCCACCACGCCGCCGGCAGGATGCCGACAACGCGGAACCAACTCATGTCGAAGCGGTCGACGTTGTAGGGGGGAACGTCGAAGGTGGCCAACCAGGGCTCCACGATGGCGGCCAGTACCAGCCCGCCGAGCGTGACCGCGGCGCCGAGCCCGACGGTCTTGGCCGCCAGCCAGCGGCGCCGCGTCACCGACTGGGTCCAGGTCAGCTGGTGCGTGCCCTGTTCGAACTCCCGGGCCAGGAGCGGAGCGCCCCAGAAAGCGCCAATCACCGCCGGAGCCAGCAGCGAAAGCCATCCGAGGAGTTCACCCACCAGCCGTATGCGCTCGTTCATCTCCCCGAGGTAGGCGCTGCACGCGGGCGTGTCCGCCATGCAGTCGGTCGCCGGAGCGTTCTGGGCGGCGAACTCGGCTGTGCCCAGAGCGCTGATGAGCAGAACCACGCCGAGGACGGCCAGCAGCGCCGTGGTGAGGAGCACCTGCATGCGGTGCTGCCGCCAGGTAAGCCACAACACTTCCATGTCTCCTAAGCGGTCAGGTAGTGGTCAGGGTCGGACGAGGCAGCGCCGTGGTGTCGGGGCGGCGCAGGTAGGCCAGCACCAGCTCCTCCAGGCTCACGCCGGACACTTTCCATCGCGGGTCGTGCAACGGCGTTCCCGGGCCGGTGCGGGCCAGCAGGTCGGCCTGCCGTTCGCTGCGGCTGTCGCTGATCACCGGCATCCGGGCCGCCATCCCGTCGGCGAGCTCGGCCGGACCGGACAGCATCCGGTGGGCGGCGAGCAGCTCGTCGACCTCGCCGCTGATCTGGACCTGGCCGCGGTTGAGCACCACTAGCCAGTCGCAGGCGTTGGTCAGGTCGGACACCACGTGGGAGGACAGCACGACGGTCATCTGCGTCTCGGCCACGGCCGCCATCAAGGAGCGCATGACGTCGTGCCGGGCAACTGGGTCGAGGTTGGCGAGCGGCTCGTCCATGACCAGCAGATCCGGCCGCTTGGCCACGGCTATGGTCAGCGCGACCTGTGCCTGCTGACCTCCGGAAAGCTTGCCGACCTTGCGGTTCAAAGGGATGTCCAGTTCCGCCAGCCGCTGCCGGGCCAGGGCGTCGTCCCACCCCGGATTGAGATGGTGTCCGAAGCGGAGCATCTCAGCGACGGTGAAGCCGTCGTAGAGGGGTTTGTCCTGGGCCAGGAACGCCACTCGCGCGAGGGCCGCCGCCCGCTGCCCAACCGGTTCGCCGAAGACACGCACGCTGCCCCGGGTGGGGGCGATCAGGCCAGCGACCAGGTGCAGGAACGTGGACTTGCCCGCGCCGTTCGGTCCGACGAACGCGACGACCCGGCCGGCGGGGACGGACAGCGTGCACTCGCGCAACGCCCACGTGCCCCGATACCGCTTGGCGAGCCTCATGGCCTCCAGAGCCGTCGGGCTCTGTGCGGGAGCGGTGAGCTCACCGGATCCGCCGCCGAACATCCTCACTGTCCGACCCACCGTCATGCGATCCCCTCCTGGGGGGAGTCGGCGAGCACCGAGGCGAACAACGCCTCCATATCCCCTTGGTCGAGCCCCGCTTCACGGCAGCCGCGCACCCACCGGGCGAGGTCGCTGCGGAACCGGGTGTGATCGGCCGTGGATCCGCCGCCCAGGGACCGCCGCACGAACGTGCCCAACCCGGGCCGGCCGACGACGAGGCCCTCGTGTTCCAGTTCGCGGTAGGCCTTGGCCACTGTGTTCGGGTTGATCGCGAGGTCGCTGACGACCTCTTTGATCGTCGGCAGCCGATCGCCCGGCATGAGCACACCGAGCCGCAAGGCGTGTTTGACCTGATGCACCAGTTGCAGATATGTCGCCACACCGGAGCTTGGGTCGAGGCGAAGCTTGATCACCGCAATACCCTTTTCCTATTAGATTAGTAAAAGGGTATTGGTGTCCACGATCTTCGTCAACTCGGCCTCCTGGCCTCTCGCGCGGGTCGTCGTCGCCATTTCCTGGAGCCAAGTTCGTCCGTTCGATCGCCGCGTGCGTCGCCGGGGGCGCCCAGATGGCGCTTCAGCACGCCGTGGAACTGGTGTCCCTGTGGCCCGGGAATGACCTTGGAGCCGAGGCGAACCGTCTGGTCGGCGCTGAGTGGGACACGGCGCGCGGGGAGGCCCCGTCCCACGTTGCCGACCTGATGGACAAGTACGAGGGTGAACAGATCTACGAGAACTCGGTCTCGGCACTGGCCGCGATGCTGGCTGCGGGCCAAGCGTGCGCACAGGTCTCTCCCGATCGCTGGCAAGGAGGTCCTGAACTGCCCCGGCTCGTGACGCGGTTGGCCATGCTAGAGGGCGTTGCTCTCGAGCAGGACCACGAGGCGGCGGCTTCCTGAGCTGGCGGCCCTCTTCAGGCGGCCTGCGGAACAGACGCTGGCCCTCGGGTCCATGCCGGCGGCCTCTTCCTGGTCAGCCGTCTGGTCATGAGCGTGATCGAGGCAACGGTCAGGTGGGCTTCGCTGTGCGAGGGCTTGCGTTCAAAGTCGATCACGTTGCGGCGGGCGTTCATCAACCACCCGATCGCGGCGGGCCCACTCCACCAGCGTCCCGGCGTAGGCGCTGTCACCCCAGATGAGGGTGAGCTGCGGGTGCAGCATCCGCATCCGGGCCAGTAACTCCCGGGCGGCGTCGTGGTCGGGCTGTCCCGCGGCCGTGACCATGACCATCATGAGCAAGCCGAAGGCGTCCACGACCAGGTGGCGCTTCCTCCCCGGCACCCTTTTCCCGGCGTCATAAGACCGGGAGCGGCCGGTGACGGTGGGTGCGGCGCGCACCGACTGGGAGTCGATGACGCCCGCGACCGGGTTGGGGCAGCGCCCGGCGCGCAACCGGATGGCGCGGCGAAGCTCATCACGGACCCGGTTGAAGACCCCGGCTCTGGTCCAACGGCTGAAGAACCCGAACACGGTCTGGTAAGGCGGAAAGTCCGCGGGCAAGGCCCTCCATTTGCAGGCGTTGTCGATCACGTACCTGATCGCGTCGAAGATGTCGCGGCGGTGGTGCCTCTCCGGCCGCCCGCCCGTGCGCGTCCGGCAGGCGGGCACCGGTAGGAGAGGCTCGATCAGTGCCCACTCCTCATCGCTGGTGTCGGACGGATAGAGGCGCCTGCGCATCGGCTCACGCTCGCCCGGCCTTGTTGAGCAGGCTCAGCGCCACCTGCACCACGTTGAGCTGGCCCAGCACCAGGTTGACCCACTCCGCTTCGGGTCTGCTGGCCGCGTGCGGTGCCACCGTCGCCGACAGCAGCCGGCTGATCCAGGTCAGCTCGGTGCGCATCCGCGAGCGCTCGTAGGCGATCCAATCATCGGGCTGGGAGGAGAAGCGGTAGCCGTCGGCGTAGGTCCAGATCAGCGGGGTCAAGTGGGCCATCGCCGAGACCTCCCGGATGTAGAGGATGCCCTTGCGGACCTGAAAGAGGCTCAGTTTGGTGGCGCCGACCAGTTGCCGGGCGGTCAGTCCGGCCGGGCGGGCCTCCAGCAGCGCGAGACGAACCTGGTCGCCGCAGACGTTGGCGGCCAGGCCCCTGGAGGGCATGGCGCTACTCGCCGCGCAGCAGCCGGGCCAGGCCCTCGTCCAGGCTCACGTCGCCGGACTCGACGGCCGTCTCCAGCCAGTCGGCGGTCGCGCGCACCCGGCCGAGATTGCGTGCCACGGTGGCCATCTCCTCGGTGGTGAAGGCGTGCCCGCGCAGCGTCGGCAGCACCCGGCCCACCGCGGCCACGAACACCGAGCACGCGCCGACCAGCTCGATGAGGTCGCGGCTGCGCTCGATCCGGGGCAGTGCCGGGGTGCGCTCGCGGACCGCATCGCCGGCCTGCCGGGCCTGGTCGACCTGCGCACGGTTGACCAGATGCCGGGCGGTGGTGTCGGTCATCGCCTTGAAGGCGACTTCCGGGCGGCGCAGCAGATCGGTCGCCACGGCGGCGGCGACCTGCTCATCGCGGGCCAGGTCGTGGATGCGCTCGACCTTCTGCTGCACCGAGGTGGTGTCGGCGAACTTCTGGTCGACGGCCTGCTTGGCGGCCGTGTCGGTCCACCGGTGCTTCCTGGTGCGCTTGTTCAGCGGAGGCTTGGTGATGCGCTCCCACCGCTCCTCATCGTCGCGGAGCGAGGCCAGCGTCTTGTGAATGTAGTACGGGACCCCGTGCCGGCGGTGCTGGGCCGGCCAGCGCGAGGCCACCCAGCGGTGGGTCTCCAGTGTCTTCACCGGAATGGCGAGGTCGTCGGCGAACAGCTGCAGGGATTCCACGACGCCGAACAGCGCCTCGCCCCGGTCCGGGTGCGCGCCGCCGTGCGGCTGCATCGGCTCGATTTCCAGCGCCAGGTCGCCGAGCTCGAACTGGGAACGGGTCTGGAGTTCAACCAGCTCCCGGCCGCGAGTGACGATCTGTTCGTACCGCTCCTGGCTGACGTGACCGATCATGGTCGGCATGCTCCGCTCTCCCCACGCACGTGACGTACGGGACAACGGCGGGATGCGGACCACCAACACCAAGCATCCTATTGATCACGTCTAGTGACAATCCCTGGCAAACAAGGTCTTTTGGTGTTTCCCTAACGATCATCAACGGATTAGAGACACCTCCTCAGGTGCGTCCGGATCAGATGGCGTTGGTTCGCGCCGCGGTGGCCGCCAGCGTGGTGTAGGGCATGGTGAAGCCGCCCCCGATCTCATCGATGGCGGCCCCGACGCCTGCCAGCACCTCGGCCAGCCTGTCAGCCGGGAGCCGGGTGAGGCCGCCGGTCGTGGGCAGCAGATCCAGCCACTCGTCGCGGGTGTAGGAGTGCTCCCAGTCGAATCGCCACTGCTCCGGGTCGCCGAACTCATCCACCTGTCGGATCCCGTCAGCGAACGTGGTGAACATCGCCTGGTAGATGGCCGAAGCCTGCCCCGGCGGCTGGTCATTGAGCGGCGAGTCGGGCACCACCCGCCGATAGACCGCCGTGAAGGCGTCCGCGACGGCGGGCGGAGGATCGAATACATGCGCGAACACCGCCAGCCGCCCGCCGGGCCGCAGCATCTGGGCCGCCTTGGCCGCGCCCGCGACCGGGTCCACCCAGTGCCAGGCCTGGCCCGCGATGACCGCGTCGAACGCTCGGCCGGCCGGATCCCAGGTCTCGAACGTCGCCACCTCGACCTCGACCCCGCTGCGCCGCGCGAACCCGACCATCCGCGGGTCCGGGTCGACGCCCAGCACCGTGCAGCCGGCCGCCTGGAACTGCCGGGCCTCGATGCCGGTGCCGCACCCGACGTCGAGGACGTCGGGCCCGGGACTGGCGGCGACGATCCGCTCCACCAGGGCATCGGGGTAGCGAGGGCGGGCCCGGTCGTAGCGTTCGGCGTCCACCCCGAACGACTCCGCGATCTGCCGGGCCCGGTGAGGCTCATTCTCGGAGGGGCGTGATCGCTCCTGCGGTATAGTGGGCATGCGCCCACCATAGTGGGCGACCGCCCACTCGACAACCGGCTAGCAATAAGCGGTGAGCGTAAGGAGGAGCACGCGGTGCCGACCGGGGTGCACATCCGCGACGCGCGACGCCAACTGTTCGACGCCGCCGAGCGCGTCCTGCTCCGGGACGGGCCGACCGCGCTGACCAGCCGCGCCGTCGCCACCGAGGCGGGCGTCGCCAAGGGCGTCCTGCACCGTCACTTCGCCGACTTCGACGCCTTCCTCGCCGAGCTCGTGCGGGACCGCATCGCCCGGATCGACGACCAGGCCGCCGCCCTGCGCCGATCCGCCGGCACCGGCACCGTCGCCGGCAACCTCACCGGCGCGCTGACGGATCTGTTCGACCCGGTCGCGACGGCAATCGTCGGTCTCGTCATCTTCCGCGACGAGCTGCGCGCCCGGCTGCGTCACGGCAGGCCAGGCCATGGCATCCCGGTCCTGGCGGAGGCCGCGGTCATGCTCGCCTCCTACCTCGACGACGAGTGCGCGATGGGCCGCATCGCAGCCGACGCCGACGTCGACACGCTCGCGCTCTCACTGATCGGCGCCGGGCACCTGCTGTTCGCCGGCCGCGAAGGCGCTCCCCCGGAGACCGGAGCCGTCGACAAGGTCGTGACCACGGTCATCGCCGACGTCCTGCAAAGACGGCTGCTGTAAGAGCCACCTCGGAGAGGCGTCGGGTCCAGCCGAGATACGGGTAAAACCGGCCATGAGTCGATCTCATAAGCTGACCCCGCCGACCCGCTGGAGCGCTATCTGCTGGTCGCCTTCGCCTACGGCTGCAACCTGGGCGCCGCCCAGGCCGCCCGGCCTCTGGGAGGGCACATCAGCGCGCACGAGCTCTCCTACACCGTCCGCAAGCACGTGACGGTGGCCAGCTTGAACAAGGCGATCGCCGACGTGGTCAACGCCTACCTGCGGCTAGATCTGCCCCGGCTGTGGGGAGAAGGCAACGCGGTGGCCGCCGACGGCCCCAAGTACGACATCTACGCGGACAATCTGATCGCCGAGTACCACATCTGCTACGGAGGCTACGGCGGGATTGCTTACCACCACATCGCCGACAACTACATCGCGCTCTTCTTCAGATTCGTACCGTGTGGGGTGTGGGAGGCGGTCTACATCATCGAGGGGCTGCTGGAGCAGGAGAGCGAGGCGGCGCCCAAGGAGATCCATGCCAATGCGCAAGGCCAGAGGTTCCCGGTCTTCGGTTTAGCGCATCTGTTCGGGTTCGAGCTGCTGCCGCGTATCCGCAACTTCCGGGACCTGACCTTCCACCGGCCCGAGCCAGGGGTGCGCTATCGGCACATCGACGCGCTGTTCGGCGACCCGATCAACTGGCAGCTGATCGAGGACCACTGGCAGGACCTGATGAAGGTCGCGATCTCGATCCGGGAAGGCGAGGCGGTCCATCGCGCCGACGTGGCCATCATGTCCCCCTACCAGGAAGACAACGTTCGCCGCTTCGGCGAGTACATCTACGACCTAAACGCGCCGCTGGACGATATGGACGTTCATCTCGATCTGGGCGAGGAGACGGGTGTGGTGTGAGCACCTTGGCAGGCTGAGGCTACGGCGTGGGGCTTCAACCACGTGCGATGAGTGGGAGCAGCAGGTCATCGACGACCGACTCGATCTGCTCGTCGGTGCTCTTGGGCTGTCCGCTGACGCAGTGGTAGAGGAGCATCGCGGGCCCGGCCGCGGCGATGGCCGTCTCGCTCGCACCCGGTGCGGCACCTCCGTGTCTCCTGATCAGTTCGACGATGCCCCTCTCGCAGGGCACGGTCACCGACTCGTGGAAGAGCACGCGAAGCTGGGTAGTCTGCTCATCCCCCGCGGCCGCCACCGCCTGGAAAGCGGTGCCCTTGGAGTCGTACAGCGCCTGGTTGAGGTACCGGAGCAACATCACCAGACCGTCGCGGAGCGGCATGTCCGGCGAGGTCTCCGGTGGCGCGGGAAGCAGGTCACGCAGCGCGTCGCGCACTAGCTCGTCTTTGTTGCGCCACCGCCGGTACAGGGCCGCCTTGCCGGTGCCCGCCGCGGCGGCGACCCGGTTGGTGCTCAGCTTGGCGTAGCCGACGGTGCCGAGTTGCTCGATCACCGTGTCGAAGATGACCCGCTGCAGCGCCTCACCGCGCCGTCGCGTGGAGGGCGGCTCTGGTCGCGCCGGTCGCTGCGCCGATGTGGTCATCATCGACACCTCCTTCACACCGGACCGGGTTGCGTCCCCACCCTACCGGCCCCATATAGTGAACCACCTAGTTCCCTATTTGGATGCTCTGGTCCGGAGGAGAAGAGATGTCGAGCCCACCCGAACGATCCGCTGCTGAAGCACCGGCGGCCGCCGCCGAGGCCGAGCCGAAAGCCGCTGATGTGAAACTGACCGGCGTCGCCGCGATAACCCTGGCCGTGATCGTTTCCTGTGAACTGGTCCTGATGCTCGACGCCACGATCATGAACGTGGCCCTGCCCGAGATCCGCGGCGGCCTCGGGTTCACCCCCGCTGGACTGTCCTGGGTCACCAATGCCTTTTTGCTCGCCTACGCCGGCCTGATGCTGCTCGGCGGGCGCGCCGGCGACATTCTCGGCCACCGCCGGGTGTTCCTTGCCGGCATGGTGCTGTTCACCGCCGCTTCCCTGCTGGGTGGGCTGGCGCCCAACCCTGAAGTGCTTATCGTCGCCCGCGCCGCGCAGGGTCTCGGCGCTGCGCTGGCCGCGCCGAGCACGCTGGCCTTGCTGACCACCAACTTCCAGGGCGGCCTGCAGGCCAAGGCGCTAGGCGTCTACTCCTCCGTCACCGCCTCCGCCATGACTCTCGGCCTCATCCTCGGTGGCGTCATCACCACCGCACTGTCGTGGCGCTGGGTGCTGTTCATCAACGTCCCGATCGGGCTGTTCGCCGTCCTGATCGCACCGCGCTATCTCGCCGAGTCGCCGCGACGAACTGGCCGCTTCGACGCGGCCGGGGCGCTGACGTCGATGTCCGGGCTGGTCGCCGTCGCCTTCGCGCTGGTACGCACCGCCGAGCACGGCTGGCGGGACCCGGCCGCGCTCGCCGCGCTGACGGCCGGGATCGTGCTGCTGGTCGCGTTCGTACTGATCGAGTCACGGACGCGGCAGCCGATCATGCCGCTCCGGCTGTTCGCCGACCGCACCCGCGCCGGCGCTTTCGCCGCCCTCCTGCTGATCCCCATGGTGACGATGAGCATGCAGTTCTTCATCGTCCAGTTCCTCCAGCAGGTGCTGAACTACAGCCCACTGCAGGCTGGACTGGCATTCCTGCCCATGGCGATCGGGATGCTGCTGACCGCACAGAACGCCTTACCAGCCATCGCCAAGTTCAGCGGCAAGACGGTCGCGCTCATCGGCGTGGCCTTGCTCATGACCGGCGTCGCGTGGCTCGTCCCGATCTCGGCAACCACCGGCTATGCGGCCGGCATCGCCGGTCCCCTCCTGCTGACCGGAGCGGGGCTGGGATTGGTGGTCGTGCCGTTCAACATAGCGATCATGTCCACGGTCGACCCTGCCGAGTCGGGAGCCGCCGCCGGGGTGCTCCAGACCGCGATGCTCACCGGCGCATCACTCGGCATCGCCGTACTGTCCGCCGTGTACGCCTCAACCATCAAAGACAACAGCGACTCCGCGACGCAGCCCACGGTCCACGCCATCGCTGACGGTATGGGAACCGCCTTCACCGTCAGTCTCACCTTCGCAGTCGCCGCTCTCTTGATCACCCTTCTGGTGGTCAAGCGAACGGGTGCACGATGAGAATGGGCACCACTGTTTGAGCGCCTAGCCACCTATCCGGCCGATCCCCTGACTGACCGCCAGGCTCGCGATTGGGCCGTGCGCGATTACCGGATGTGGCTGCTGCGCGACGGGCCGGCCAGGCGCAGCCGCGTCTACGTCAGCTCCGTTCTCACCGCGCTGACGACTTCCACGTCCGCCGGGGCTTGGGCAAGGCCGACGTCGCCCGCGAAGACCTGCCCAAGAACGCGCCGCGCGCGCTGGAGGAGCGCGCCCGCATCCGCTGGCTGCGCGCCGTGGAGGCGCACCTGTCGCCCCGGGGCCGGTGCATCGCGCTGATCCCGTACTACGCCGGCGCGCGCATCAGCGAGGCCGTCCGCCTCGATACGGGCGACGTTCAGATGTCAGCCCGCAAGGGCCGGCTGCGCCCGGCACGCCCTCGATGTCGGCTGCGGAGAGGGCATGCTCGCCCGCGAACTCCAGCGGACCGTGCCGCGCGTCACCGGCGTCGACCTCCACGCGCCCAGCATCGACCAGGCCCGCGACCATCCGGACGACGTCGACTACATCCTCGGCGACTTCCTCACCCACCCCTTCGAACCCGCCTCGTTCGACGTCATCGCGTCGGTGGCCACCCTGCACCACATGGACGCCGCCGCCGGGTTGGCCCGCATGCGCGACCTGCTGCGCCCCGGCGGCGTCCTGGTCGTCGTCGGTCTGGCCCGCAGCACCATGCCCGACGACCTGCCGCGCGACCTGGCCGCCGTCGTCGTCGGCACGCTCCACCGCATCGTGAAGGGCCACTGGGAGCACCCCCTCCCCCGTGGTGTGGCCGCCACCGGTGACGTACGCGAAGATGCGGGCGTTGGCCGCCGAGATCCTGCCCGGCTCCCGGTATCGCCGGCACCTTCTGTTCCGCTACAGCATCACCTGGCGCAAGCCGCGGGACTGAGCTCGGCCGGCTGACATGCGCGGGCAGTTGACGGTCGCCACGCGGGCGGCGAGTCCGTCGAGCGGATCGGGCTATGCGGTGCCGGGACGGCGCATGCTTCCTCGCGGGGTGAAGGTGAACGTGTCCTTGAACGGTCCCCTACCGCAGCGGACGGCCAGGAGGATGGGCTCGTGGTAGGCCGGTGGCCAGGTCGGCCCGGTTTCCGGATCGGTTCCGTTCCAGAGATGGAAGAAGACCATCGGCTGGGTCACCCGCTCGGTCGCGTAGGCGAGCGTCTTGCCGTAGAGGGCGTTGCCGCCGCCGAAGAGGACGGAGGGCGGACCGAACGTCTCCCGCACTTCGGTGAGCGTACGATCTTGAACGACCCAGAGGGCCACTTCACGGCGTATGGACGCGTATTCCGCAGTCGTCAGCGTTCGGTCGACGTCCAGCCAGCCGCGATCGCGGACGAACTCCGCGTAGATCGAGGCGACGCCGGACTCGTAGTCGCCGGCCACCACGGTCGTGAACGCTCCGGTCACACCGAGCGCGTCGCGGGCGCCCCGAGCTTCCAGCACCCGGAGTTCCTCCGCCCATGCCGCGTCATCGCGTTCGGCGTACGTCAGGTGATCGAGCAGCAGTCGTAGGGTCATCTCTCCGCCGAACATGCCAGGACGGCGAAGTGCCTGGTTGAGCCGGTCTCTCAGGTAGGCGCGGATCTCGGCGGAGGAGCGTGGCCCAGGAGGTGTCTGCATGGCGCACCGTTCTCGTCTCGTTCTGGTCCGCCGAATCGCCATTCTGTCGTGAAATCAACGCAAATCGGTGACCGGAATCTCCTGATCATGGTTTTTTGATCAAGCTACGTTTCCTGGTGATCATGACGCACAGTCATGTGTCTTGTCCCCCTCGGAAAAGAGACAGCGGCTGATGCGCGACCATCCCCCTCGATCGGTCCCTGTGACACGGCGGACCATGCTCCGCGTGTCCGGCGCCGCCGGATCCACCCTGATCATCGGCATGACCCGCCCTGGCCGTCCTGGCCGAGGAGGATCCGCGCTTCGCCGGGGCCCTGCCCGCCGGTCCGGCGGTCACCGGAGTCCTCAACAGCGGTTTCGCCCCCGAGCGCAGCGTCCATGACGGACGGCTCCTGGTCGGCGACGCGGCCGGACTGGTCAACCCCTTCACCGGCGAAGGGCTCAGCTACGCCGTGCAGAGTGCCCTGCTGGCCGCCCGGGCTATCGCCGACCATCCCGACGATCCGGGCGCGGCGGGGCGAACCTACACGCGGCGGCTGTCCGCCACGTTCGTCGGCTACTTCGAGACGGCAACGCACGCCGCCCGGCGCTACCACCTGGCCTGGCGCGTCCTCGTGGCCACGGCCGGCGACGAGCGGCCCGTCTCGGCGAAGGTCCGGCGGGCCGTGCTGACGCCGGAGGGGTTCTCCGGGCTGACGGCCGCCGATCTGATGCCGCTGCCCGCACCCGACGTGGCGCTGCTCGGGCCGTTCCTGCTCGCCTGTGACGAGGTCGCGGTCAGCACCGTCCGCAAGGAATGGCCGTTCATCGCCCGCCTGCTGATCGCCGGAGAACAGGCCCCGCACCAGCGGCTGCGGCCCGCCGTGCCGTTTTTCGCCGCCTTGCTGGCCGGTGGCAGACCGCCCGACGCCACCTCCGCCACCCTCGCCGCCGCGATCGAGCTCGCCACCCTCGGGGCGCTGGCCTTCCTCGGCCCGATGCCCCCGCGCGCGGCACCGGGCAGGCGGGTGGACTGGGCCGTCGCCAGCACCGTGCTGGCCGGCGACTTCCTTCTGGCGCAGGCATCGCGGCTGGTGGCGGCCTCGGCGCCGGAGGTGTCGTGGTCCTTCGCCGACTGGCTGGGTGAGCTCGCCGCGCTCCGCTCCGCCAGGATCGACCCGGCCGGCCGGTCGCGGGCGGGAGAGGTGTTCGCCGCGTTGCTGGAGTTCCCCTCCCGCATCGGGGCGCAACTCGGCGGGGCGTCGCCCGAGACCATCCGCGCGCTGCGGGACTTCGGCAACCACAGCGGGCACGCCTTCCTGCACGCCGAAGAGGTCCTGGCGGTGCGCGGCGAGCGGACCCGGCTCGACGTCGCGCTGCCCGGGATGCTCTCCGGACGGCTCTCGGCCATCCCCGACGCGCTCCCGGGGATCACCGGCGACCTTCTCGCCGGTGACCCGGACGCCCGATCGAAGGCCCTGGACCTGGCCGTGACCGCCTGCCATGACGCCCACCGGGCGGCTCTGACCGCTCTGGAGGACGTTACGCATCCGGTGTCCGCGCGCATGCTGCGGAGCTTCGTCGCGACCGTGTGCGCCCCCTGCGCATGCTGAAGCCGCCCGCTACGGCGGTGGCGTTCAGCGCGGGATCGCCCAGTCCGGCTCCCAGGTCTCGGCGGCGTCGTGGCCGGCCCCTGCGGCGGCGAGGTGGGCGCGGAGGGTGGCCAGCGCGGGGTGGGGGTTGTCGCGGTGCCACAGGAGCGAGTGCGGATAGACGGGCATGGGGTTGGTCACCGGGATGCGGCGCAGGCCGTGGCCGGCGGGCCAGACGAGGCGGGTCTGCCCGCCCATGAAGGTGGCCAGGGCGGGGGTGTCGGCGATGGTGTCGAGGAGGGCGTCGGAGCCGAAGTTGGGGCCGGTCGCCTCGATGGTGAGGCCGAACTCGGCGACGAGGTCGTCGTAGTAGGCGGCCCATTCGGTGCCGGGGACGATGCCGGGCATCCAGATCCGGTGCCCGGCGAGCTGGGCGACGGTCACCGAACGGGCGGACGCCAGCGCGTGGGCGGGCCCGGTGAGGAGCTGGAGTGGCTCGTCCAGCA
This sequence comes from Nonomuraea sp. CX421, assembly GCF_059358955.1. Taxonomy (NCBI): domain Bacteria; kingdom Bacillati; phylum Actinomycetota; class Actinomycetes; order Streptosporangiales; family Streptosporangiaceae; genus Nonomuraea; species Nonomuraea sp. CX421. Next base: position 53,738 of record NZ_JCADBK010000037.1, read on the forward strand.
CCCGGACGGCCTCGATGTGCTCGGGAAGGGGCCGGCCGGGCACGGCGACGGCGCGGAAGGACGCGTCGATCACACCGGACCGGAGGGCGGCGACGGCCGCCTCGATGTCGAACAGCATCACCACGTCGAGCTCGACCTCGGGATGCGCGCGGTGAAAGCCGCGCATCAGGCCCGACGCCGCGCCGCGCGAGGCGATGATGTCGACGCGCAGCGGACGGCTGCCGGCGCGGACGGACGCGACCGCGCGCTCGGCGACGCGCAGCAGTTCGCGGGCGTGGGGCAGGAACGCCTGCCCATCGATGGTGAGCTCGGCGCCGCGCGGCGTGCGGCTGAACAGCCGCACGCCGAGGTCGCGCTCCAGTGCGGCGATGCGCTTGGAGACGGCCTGCTGGGTGACCGCCAGCTCGGCGGCGGCCTCCTGGAACTGCCCCGCGTCGGCGGCGGCGACGAATGTCCGGACGGTGTCGAGGTCCATGCGGGACACCCTACTGATACAACCATTGGTTGTGGCTAAGCGACCTTGCGGTTGTTTGATCTCCTCGTATGCCGCGCGCTTTGATGATCGTGATCGCGGATCGGTTGTGCGGCGGAGTGGTGAGGAGCGTCGGCATGCGGAGCGGGCACCGGCTGGGGCGGCAGTTCGGGTGGCTTTGGGGAGCGTACGGGACCAGCGCGCTTGGCACGTGGCTCGCCTTCGGCGCGTTCCCGCTGATCGCGATCAAGGTGTTGCACGCCGGGCCGGCGGAGGTCGCGGTGTTGTCCTCCGTAGGGGCTCTGGTGGGCGCGGCCGTGGCGGTGCCGCTGGGCCCGTGGGTGGAGTTCCGCCGCAAGCGGCCGGTGCTGATCGGGATGGACCTGGTGCGGTTCGCGGCGCTGCTGACGGTCCCCGCCGCGTTCGCGCTCGGCGTGCTCTCCTTCATCCAGCTCCTGCTGGTCTCGGTCGTCGTCGCGGCGGCCGACATCACCTTCCGCGCGGCCTCCGGCGCGTACCTGAAGACGCTGCTGCCGGCCGAGGACCTGCTCGTCGCCAACGCGCGATTCGAGTCCACGACCTGGACGACCACGATCATCGGACCGCCGCTGGGCGGTGCCGCGATCGGGATCCTTGGTCCGGTGGTGACGGTGGTGGCCGACGCGGTCAGCTACCTGCTCTCGGCCCTGGGCATCCGCGCGATGGGCGGCCAGGAGCCGCGGCCCGAGCGCCGCGAGGGCGCGCGCCTGCGGCCCGGGGATCTGCTCAACGGTTGGCGGTACATCCTCGCCGACGCGACGCTGCGTCCGCTGTTCTTCAACACCGCCTTGTTCAACGGCCTGGTGCTGGCCATCGACGCGCTGCTGGCCGTCCTGATGCTCGGGCACCTCGGGTTCACGCCGTGGCAGTACGGTCTCGCCTTCGCCGCGCCCGCGATCGGCGGGCTGCTCGGTTCGCGGCTGGCCCGGCCGCTCGTCACCCGGTTCGGGCAGTACCAGGTCCTGGTCGTGGCCGGGACGCTGCGCGCGATCTGGCCCGTCGGGCTGGCCTTCCTGGGGCCGGGCGCCGGAGGGCTGCTGCTGGTGATGGGCGTCGAGCTCGGGCTGATCTTCTGCTGCGGGGTCTTCAACCCCGTCTACGCCACCTACCGTCTCCAGCGCACCGCGAACGACCGGGTCGCCCGCACGCTGTCCGCCTGGTCGGTGACGACCAAGGCCTCGACCGCGCTCCTGACGGCCGTATGGGGGGTGCTGGGCGGCCTGCTCGGCCCGCGCACGGCCATCGGCCTGGCCGGCGTGCTCCTGCTGGCGACCCCGCTGCTGCTCCCCCGACGCGCCGTGTCGCCCCTCGCCGAGCCGGAGCCGGCATGCAGACCTCCAGCACCGAGGGACGGAGCGCCGAGGGCTACGAGCTGACGTTCGCGGTCAACCACCTCGCCCACTACCTGCTGGCCCGGCTGCTGGTGCCGCGCATGGCCGACCAGGGCTGCCTGGTGATCACCACGAGCGAAACACCTGATCCCGCCATCATCCCGATCGCGCCCAACCGTCAGTCGACGCGTTCTCGCTCGGCGGCCGCGGCGTAGGCGGCGTCGAGGCGCTCGAACGGGCCTGGACCGTCGTGCGGCTTCGGCGGAGCGCCGAGGTGGCGGACGCGAAGCTCGTCCATGAGCTCCTCGACGAACGCCGGACCCTCATCGCGCATGAACTGCTGCCGGCTCCGGAGCTCGTCGCTGCCCGGGCGCCAGTCGAGGCCCCAGTTGCCGAGGGCGTACATGATCGGAAGAGTCTGGATGCCGGCTTCAGTGAGGCTGTAGCGGGCGCGCTGCCCCCGCACGGCGGTGCCGCGGGTAAGAATCCCCGCCTCGACGAGCCGTACGAGACGGTCGGCGAGGATGTTCGAGGCGATGCCCTCGACCGACCCGGTGAGCAGCGCCCGGAAGTAACGGCGGTCGCCGAAGATGACGTCGCGCAGCACGAGCAACGACCAGCGATCTCCGAGCACCTCGACGGCGGCGTTGATCGGACAGCCGGACCGTGGTTCCACGATTCCTCCTTGACAGGTATTTCGCTCCCAATATAGTAGTTGCAGAATGCAATCACTTTTGGAAGAGGAGCTGATGGGTCGCTTCGTCTACTCGATGCAGGTATCCCTCGACCTGCGGATCGAGCAAGTTCCGGGGGACAATGGCGCCGGCGAGTGGCTGCGCATCGACGAGGAACTGCACCGCGAGGCCAACGCGCAGACACGGGCGCTCGCGCTCATGGTCCACGGCCGGGTCTACTACGAGGTCATGGAGGAGTACTGGCCACGGGCGCAGGAGGACGCGTCGCTGCCGGATGTCATGCGTGAGTACGGCGAGATCTGGACCGCCAAGCCCAAGGTGCTCGTCTCCCGCACCCGCCGCACCGCCGACCACAACACCCGGATCATCGGCGGAGACGACGCGATCGAGCAGCTCGCCGCCCTGCGGGCCGAGACCGACGGCAGCATCAGTGTGGGCGGCGCGGCGCTTGCGACGCAACTGCTCCGGGCGGGGCTTCTTGACGAGTTGCTGCTCTTCACCCATCCCGCGATCCTCGGCTTCGGCAGGCCGCTGTTCGACGACTACGACCTGCCGACCGATCTCGACCTGCTGGAGCAGCGATCCTTCGAGCAGGGCGTCACGATGCATCGCTACGCCATCCGGGACGCGAAGGAGGCGATCTCATGCTGACGCAGGTCGCGGAGGGTGTGCTGGTCCATCAGAGCGAGTTGCTGCAGAACAACACCGTTGTCGTGCAAGGCCGGGCCGGCGTGTTGCTCGTCGACCCCGGGATACAAGGCTCCGAAATGGCCTGCCTCGCGAACGACCTTCGCGAGCTGGGCCGGCCCGTCGTGGCAGGCTTCTCGACGCATCCTGATTGGGATCACGTGCTCTGGCACGCCGAGCTCGGCGAAGCGCCCCGTTACGGCACAGCCCGCTGTGCGGCTCATATGCGAGATCTGCGGTCGAACGCGGGCTGGGAGGCGCGCGTCGCCGAGGGATTGCCGCCGGAAATCGCCGAGGAGGTACCGCTGGACCTGTTCGGCCTTATTACCGGGTTGCCCGCCGGAACTACGCGCATTCCTTGGGACGGCCCTCAAGTCCGGATCATTGAGCATCCGGCTCATGCCCCGGGCCATGCGGCGCTGTTGGTCGAGGAGCGCGGGGTTCTCGTCGCCGGCGACATGCTGTCTGATGTCCTGATTCCGATGCTCGACGACTTGAACGGCACCAACGACCCGATCGAGGAGTACCTTGTCGGGCTGCGGCTGCTCGAGGGCGTGGCGGGCGACGTTGATGTCGTCGTCCCCGGTCACGGGTCTGTCGGCGGAGCCGATCAGGTACGGGCACGGATCGAGCTCGACCGCGCGTACGTGCATGCCCTGCGGGACGGCCACGCTCCCGACGACCCGCGGCTCGGCCCATCGGCCAAGCCCGGCTGGGAATGGGTAGGCGACATTCACGCAGGGCAAGCCCAGAGCCTAGCCCGAAGACGCGAGCGCGACGGGACGCCCGGCTAGCGAGCGGTGCGCGACGCAGCCCGTGGGAGATCATCGGGTCGATACCGGCGCACCCGCACCTGCCGCGATCATGATAAGTAGGCACAATATGGAATTCTTCTGTTACCACCGCGACCGGCCCGGCTCCGCGGCGCTGCGCGAGAAGCTTGCCGAGGAGCACTGGTCCTACATGGACCGCTACGCGGCGCAGCTGATCGCCCGCGGCCCAACCCTCGACGGCGACACGGCCACCGGCAGCGTGCACATCGTCGACCTGCCGGACCTCGCCGCCGCGCGGGCGTTCGCCTTCGATGAGCCCAACTTCCAGGCCGGCGTGTACCGTGACGTGATGCTGCGCCGGTGGCGCAACGTGCTGGGTCGCACCATGTGGGACTTCCCCGGTGGCCGCGAAGGCGGCAACCGCTATCTGGTGCTGGGTCTGGCCTGCGGACAGGCCGCCGACCTCGTCCCACCGCCCGACCGGAGGGACGAGTTGATCGCCTACGGGCCGCTGTCGTCCGACGACGGCGCCACCTGGCTGGGCACGGCGGCCCTGGTCGAGGCGCAGGGCCCGGACGCGGCCCGCACAGTCCTGACCCCGGACCGGTATGCCGCTATCGAAGTTCACGAGTGGGAGTTCGGCGGACGACGATGATCAGCACGTGACCATCACCGGCAGGCGACGCCACGTCGCTGCCCGGCGCCCGACCAAGGGCGGCTATCGGCGTCGCACGCAGAGATTTCCGTGAAACCCCGGATCAGCGCCTACTTGGCGGCTGGTGGCACCTTGGTTGACGGCACTCCCTCTCGGTAGTGCGCCTCCACGGGCCAGCGAATCACGACTCGTCCCGGCGGGCTTGCAGCTCGGCGGCCACCGCCCGTTCGCGCAGCTCGGCGGCCTCAGCACGGGCGGCGTCGAGCTGCGCCCGGATGTCCTCCAGCCGCGCCCGCTCCAGCCGCAGATCACCCTGTAGCTGATCCCGCTCGCCCGCGACGACGTCGGCGCGGGCCCGTTCCTCCGCCACTCCCTCCTCGGCCCGCGAGAGCGCCGCCGCAGCGGCGCCCTCGGCTTCCTTGATCCGCTCACCCATCGCGGCCAGCTCCCGTTCGACGTCCTTCCTCGCCCGGTCCGCGGCCGTCACTTCGGCCGCGGCGGCCTCGCGCGCCTGCGCCACGTCGTTGAGCGCGACGGCCCGGTCCCGGTCGGCCTCCGCCGCCTTCCGCTCGGCGCCCTCGGCACGGGCGACGGCTCGATCGCGTTCCTGGGCGGCCGCTTCCGCCCTGGCCTGCGCCGCTGCCAGCTCCCGCTCGGCCTGCTGCCTGGCCCGCCCTGCCGTCGCGACCTCAGCGCGCGCCTCGTCACGTTCGGCCCGAGCCCGCTCGGCCTCCTCCCCTGCCCGTACGGCCCGCGCCTCCGCCTCATCCGTACGCTCTTCGGCAGCCTCAACGCGTTCGGCCAGCTCCTGCACCGCCTGAACCCTGGCCAGCTCCGCCAGCTCGGCCCGCTGCAGCGCCTCGTCGGCCCGCCGCTCGGCCAGGTCGGCCCGTCGGCCGGCCTCGTCAGCGCTCTGCTGGGCCTGCCGCTCGGTGCTGGCCGCCTCCCGCAAGGCGGCCAGCGCCTGCTCGCGGGCCCGCTCGGCATCCCGCAGCGCGGTGTCGCGCTCGCCCTCCGCCTCCTCGACCCGCAGCCGCATCGCCCCGGCCTCGCGGCGCGCGTGCTCGGCTGCTTCCCGCGCCAGCCGTACCTGCTCGAACGCCTGCTCCCGCTCGGTGCGCGCGATCGCGACGCGCGTGTGCGCCTCCGCCTGCACGGCGCTCAACCGGGCCTCCACCCCGGCCGGGCTCAGCTCCTCAGCCAGCACCCGGGCCAACGGCTCGATCGCCGAGGCCAGGCCGCTCTCCATCCGGTCGTACAACTGCTCGGCCCTGGCCAGCGCCCCCTCCAAGCCGGGAGTCGCCCGTCGCAGCTCGCGCTCCCGCTTGGCCGCCGCTTGGCAGTCCCCCTCGGGACAGTACGCCTTGGGCCGCCCTCTCCCCTGCCGCTGCTCGATCGGCGCACCACAGTGCTTGCAGGGCGTCACCACACCGCTCTCAGTCACCGCAGCACCGTACCATTTTTTGATTTTCTAGAAATTAGAAATCAGAAAATGAGATCTGTTGCGTCAGCAGAGATCCGGCCAACTTGCGAGAAGGCAGAATTCCCACAAGTAATAGAGAAGCGAGACGACAGACAGCGCGTCTTCGACGGCCCGTGAAGTGCGGATTGCCACGAAGTTGTCCTCGGGTTATGCCACTTGGTGTCAGTGGGAGTGCCACGAGGTGTCAGCAAGATCCTTTGAGTGGGCGCTTTCGTGGACGCGTCCTTACGGTCAGTAGAGGTCGCTTTGGCCGCGCCCAGGGAGATGGTGTTTGAGAAGGCCACCTGTAATCCGGTGGACTATTAGGAGGCAATCGCCTCAATGG
>NZ_JCADBK010000038.1:0-57014 GCF_059358955.1 Nonomuraea sp. CX421
TCGTTGCCGAGCAGCCAGTCGAAGGACTCGGTCTGCAGGGCGAGAAGGTCAGGAACTTCGAGGGGCTCCTGGATGCGCGAAAAAGAGACGCGACGGGGACCGGCGGGTACGGCGGAGGCGTTGCGCGAGGCTGCCAACAGATGTCCTTCCGAGGGCTCGCGGCGGACTGACTACACGCACGCCAGACAACCTCGCAACGTGAGCAAGCGGAGCGGGTCGTCAAAGGGCAGCGCAAAGGGGCAGTGTAGCCGAACGGCACACGCCTGTCCACTTCGCTCTCGCTGCATGCTTCACGTTGGTCGCAGCATCGCCCGTTCGAGCGGATACGTCAAGCCCGCTAGCCGTACTTTTCGCCGACTATGGGCCCGGACGCTGGGTTTTCTCCCCTGTGTGACCGGGCGCCTACCGTCAGGCCCAAGACGATACCCGCGAACGGGGACGGCTAACGCTCCGTCACACCGAGGGTCGAACCCATGCCGACAACCGGTGTGGTCGTGACTCAGGTACCCCTTGCATGGCGTTCACCAAACTCGTTTTTTGGTAACAATTGGAGGACGCGGCACGCCCGAGGCCCTCATGCGGTGCCGATCAGCGTCGACAGGTCGGCCACGAGCCAGCGGGCCTCCTGCCGGACCATGACGAACCTGGCTCGGTTCTGACTGATCTGCCGCTGGGGCTCCGCCTTGCCCGGGACCTCCTTGACGGTGCCCGTGTTCACGAAGAGCAGAATCTCCGCCCGGTCGGCTTCGGCCCGCTCCACGGCCGCCGCGATGACGGCCGCCGTCTGCACCGTCTTCTGTGCCCTGGCCTTGCTCCCCAGGGTCGCGACGAGCTCTCTGTACTGGGCGGTCAGCGGGCCCGTGGTGTGCCCGGCCGCCCGGGCCAAATCCTGCTCGATCGTCCGGAAGTCGTACGAGAGCAGGTCGGGCGCCATCGAGCGGGCCGCGGCCAGCGCCTCCACCCCCGCGGCGTCGGCGTCGCGCATGGCCTTCAGGTCGAACCACATCATCCCCACCACCACGCCCAGAACCGTGACGACGGCCATCAGCGCGATCGTGACCGCCCTCACGGCACTTGCACCGCCTTCGACACCAGCCAGACGCCGCCGACCTTGGTCAGCTCCATCGACCACCGGTAGAACCGGTCCTGCGGGGGTGTCCTGGACCCCTCCCACCGGATGTCCACGTCGGCCACGACCAGCACCCTGGCGCTGCCCTCCGACAGCGAGACCAGACCGGTCGCACGCAACACGCCGTTCTGCGTCACCTTGTTGGCGACCGTGGTGCTCTTCAGGCGCTGGAGGTTGCTCTCGTACTCATCGCGGGCTCCGCCGGTCGAGGTGGCCAGAATGCGTCGTACGTCGGTGTCGATGGTCTTGTAGTTCAGTGAGAGCAGGTTGACCGCGTGGGTGCCCGCCGCGTCGAGGACGGCCCGCCGGTCGTCCGCCCTCGCCTGCTCGTCGCGCGCCTGCGCGCCGAGCCACACACCCGCCCCCACCAGCAGCACCGCGAGCACGGTCAGCACGGCGACGAGCACCCGAGCCGGCCGAGCGGGGACGTCTGTCACGTTTGCTCACCCCTTCCGGCCGGTCGCCGGGATCATAACGCGCGAGCCGCCCCCAGACCGGCATTCTGCCGAGGTGGTAAGAGAGGCGGCGGCTACCTGACGCCGTTGAGGTGAGCATTGATCAGGCGGGGATACTCCTCCAGCCAGTTGCGACCGCGGTCGTCCACGAACGAGCCCTGGGGCGGGATCACCCCGTTGGCGGCCAGCCAGGTGCCCGGCGGACGCTGGGTGCGGCGCAGCCGGTTGCCGCTCGGCATCAGCTGCGGCGGGATCGGCGGCAGCGTGCCCGGGTCATGGCCCTGCTGCGCCTCCGCCTCCAGCTCGGAGATGTCCTTCTCCTCCGACATGCCGATGGGCCCGTGCTTGCGGGCGTTCAGGAACTGCCGCACCACCGGCTCGTCGCTGGACAGCAGCATCTCGCGCGGCCCGAACATGACCAGCTCGCGTCTGAACAGCAGCCCGATGTCGTCGGGGACCGTGCGCGCGGTGTTGATGTCGTGCGTGACGATCAGGAACGTCGCCTCGGTCTCGGCGTTGAGGTCGACGATGAGCTGGTTCAGGTACGCGGTGCGCACCGGATCGAGCCCTGAATCCGGCTCGTCGAACAGGATGATCTCCGGGTCGAGCACCAGCGCCCTGGCCAGACCGGCCCGCTTGCGCATCCCGCCGGAGATCTCGCCGGGCAGCTTGCCCTCGGCCCCGACCAGGCCGACGAGCTCCATCTTCTCCATCACGATCTGACGGATCTGGGACTCGGACCTCTTGGTGTGCTCGCGCAGCGGGAAGGCGACGTTGTCGTACAGGCTCAGCGAGCCGAACAGGGCGCCGTCCTGGAACAGCACGCCGAACAGCCGGCGCAGCTCGTAGAGCTTGTTCTCGTTGCAGTTGGCCAGGTCGTGGCCGTCGATCCAGATGTGCCCGCGGTCCGGCCTGAGCAGCCCGACCAGCGTCTTCAGAAAGACCGACTTGCCCGTGCCGGACGGGCCCAGCAGCACCGAGATCTCACCCGCGGGCAGGGTGAGCGAGACGTCCTCCCAGATGACCTGCCGTCCGAACGACTTGGTCAGCCCGTCGACCACTACTTCGACGCCCACCGGTCACCTTCCCGTCGCGGGGGATACAGGTTGCCATCACGCTAGCGACGTTCGAGGAAATTGGAACCTATTCTAATAACTTGTTGCTGGGTGGTTATCAGGCGTCTCAGGGCCGGCCCGAACGGGCATTGAACGGCCCGCGGAAATCCGGGCACGCAAAAGGGGCGGCACACCCGGCACCTGGGTGTGACCGCCCCTCCTGGATGAAACGATCTCGGTGAGCGCCGGGAAACGGCGCCGCGAGAGGTGTTACTTGACGGTGACGGTCGCGCCGGCGCCCTCAAGAGCGGCCTTGGCCTTCTCCGCCTGCTCCTTGTTGACCTTGCCGTCGAAGACGTTCTTCGGAGCGCCGTCCACCAGGTCCTTGGCCTCCTTGAGACCGAGGGACGTGAGGGCGCGGATCTCCTTGATGACCTGGATCTTCTTGTCGCCGGCGGCCTCGAGGATGACGTCGAACTCGTCCTGCTCCTCGGCGGCGGCGGCCTCGCCACCGGCAGCGGCCGGGGCGGCGGCGGCGACCGCGACGGGGGCGGCGGCCTTGACGTCGAAGACCTCCTCGAACTGCTTCACGAACTCGGAGAGCTCAAGGAGGGTCATCTCCTTGAACGCGTCGAGCAGCTCGTCGGTGCTGAGCTTCGCCATGATGATTTCCTCCGTATGGGACTTGCGAAATTTAGGAACGGGACCGCGGAATCTGCGGCAATCCCCGTGTTACTCGCCCGCCTCTTCGCGCTTGGCGCGAAGGGCGTCGGCCAGCTGAGCCATGTTGGTGGGCAATGCGGCGAACATCGCGGCAGCAGCGCTCTGCTTCGCCTTGATCGCGCCAGCAAGCTTCGCGAGGAGGACCTCGCGGGACTCGAGGTCGGCGAGCTTGGTGATCTCGGCTGCGTCCAGCTTCTTGCCGTCGAGGACGCCGCCCTTGATCACCAGAAGGGGATTGGCCTTGGCGAAGTCACGCAGACCCTTGGCCGCCTCGACAACGTCGCCGTTGACGAAGGCGATCGCGGTGGGACCGGTGAGCAGGTCGTCGAGACCCGACATACCCGCCTCATTGGCCGCGATCTTGGTCAGGGTGTTCTTCGCCACGGCGAACTTCGCATTCTCACCGAGAGAGACGCGCAGCTGCTTGAGCTGGGCGACGGTGAGACCGCGGTACTCGGTCAGAACGGCGGCAGCGCTGCCTTCGAACTCGTTCTTGAGCTCGGCAACCGCTGTCGCCTTATCCGCCCTCGCCATGGGCCTCCTTCCAGATGTGCCGCCGGCGAAGTCCCGAGAATGAGAACAGCCCCGGGCGCAGGGCGCACACGGGGCTCGTACGCATGGATCACCATGCGGGAAACTCGTATTCACACCTGCGTGGGCCGTCCGCAGAAAGCGGATCCTTCGGTCGCCAGGTCATGAGGCACCTGACGACGACCGACGGTCTTTGGCATCGACCAGACTACGGCCTGGTCGCCGAGTTTCCAAATCGTTCTCAGTTGGTGGTGCCCTTCGGCAGCTCACCGACCTGGTCGGCAGGCGGAGCCTCGATCTTCACCGGCTCGTTGAAGCCCTTGAAGAACAGGGTGGCGTTGAGCGTGGCGCCCTCCTTGGCGCCGCTCAGCGCGAGCTTGCGGGGCAGGCCGTCACCGTCGACCCAGATGTCGAACTTGACGTCCTTGAGCTCCGCGAGGTTGCGGCTCGCCTGCTCCCGCTGGTCGGCGGGGAGCTGCTGGACCGCCACGTCCACGGGGAACGTGCCGCTGTAGTGGGTGGTGTCGGCGCCGTCGACGCTCTCGGTGCCGACGGACTTCACGTCCTTCGACGCCGTGACCATCTTGGTGACGCTGGCCAGGTCGAACTGCTGGATCTGGTCGAGGTACTGCTTCACCTCACCGGAGCCGCCCATCTCGGAGAGCGACACCTTGATCCACGGCTTGGTCGCGCCGACGAGCTCCTTGAGGGCCTCGACCTTGACGTAGACGACGTCGCCCTGCAGGACGGCGCGCACGCCGCCGGGCAGGCCCTTGCCGCCCATGTCGAGGGTGTCGAGGGTGAGGTCGGCGGCGAGCTGCGGCTTGCTCTGGTAGAGCATCCGGCCCTGGACCTTGCCCTTGCTCTCCTGGGGATGCGCCGTTTCGACGACGGCGTCGACGGTGTAGCTGGTGACCTCCGCGGTCTTCTGCGCGGCCTGCGCGAGCACCTCGGAGGCGGCCAGGTTGACCTGGATAGGTTGCGCGTTCGACCCGCAACCGGCTACGGCGACCGCGACCAGTGCGGCGCCGGCCGCGGCGGTGGCGAGATTAATCCTGCGCTTCAGCATGTTTTGACCCTACGTGTAGGCGCTCGGAACATGGCGACTTCCCGCAAGATCTCGGGGAAAACCCAGGGTCATCCCGGACCGCCGGGATGCCGGGGAACGCGAACGGCCCCCGCCCGGACGATCGGGCGGAGGCCGTTCAGGGGAGCGCGTTGACCCGCTCACGCCTCCAGGTCGGCGGTGAGGCCGCGGGTGGCGTTGGGGTCGACCGGGACGCCGGGGCCCATGGTCGTCGAGAAGGTGACCTTCTTGACGTAGCGGCCCTTGGCGGCCGACGGCTTGAGCCTGAGCACCTCGTCGAGGGCGGCGGCGTAGTTCTCGATGAGCTGGCGGTCACCGAACGACGTCTTGCCGATGATGAAGTGCAGGTTGGCCTGCCGGTCGGTGCGGAACTCGATCTTTCCGCCCTTGATCTCGGTCACGGCCTTGGCGACGTCAGGCGTCACGGTGCCGGTCTTGGGGTTGGGCATGAGACCGCGGGGGCCGAGGACCCGGCCAAGACGGCCGACCTTGCCCATGAGGTCGGGCGTGGCCACGACCGCGTCGAACTCGCCCAGGCGGTTGCCCTTGGCGATCTCGTCGATCAGCTCGTCGGCGCCGACGATGTCGGCGCCCGCCTCGCGGGCCGCCTCGGCACGGTCACCGGTCGCGAAGACCAGGACCCGGGCGGTCTTGCCGGTGCCGTGCGGAAGGTTGACCGTGCCGCGCACGATCTGGTCGGCCTTGCGAGGGTCGACACCCAGTCGCAGCGCCACCTCAACGGTGGCGTCGAACTTGGTGGCCGAGGTCTCCTTGGCGAGCTTCGCCGCCTCGGCGGGTGAGTAGAGCTTGTCGCGGTCGATCTTCGCCGCGGCGTCCTTGTGCGCCTTGCTGCGCTGCATGTCTGTCTCCTAGTGGTGCGCGGGCCGTGCCGGCCCTCCCACGGGTCGAAAAAGTCTCAGTCGGCGACGGTGATGCCCATCGACCGGGCGGTGCCGGCGATGATCTTCTCGGCGGCCTCGACGTCGTTGGCGTTGAGGTCGGGCATCTTGGTCTCGGCGATGCTGCGAAGCTGCTCGCGGCTGAGCTTGCCGACCTTGTCCTTGTGCGGGACCGCGCTGCCCTTGTCGATGCCCAGTGCCTTCTTGATCAGCTCGGGCGCCGGCGGCGTCTTCGTGACGAAGGTGAAGCTACGGTCTTCGAAGATGGTGATCTCAACGGGGATGATGTTGCCCCGCTGGGCCTCCGTCGCAGCGTTGTACTGCTTGACGAAGTCCATGATGTTGACGCCGTGCGGACCGAGGGCGGTGCCGACAGGCGGAGCGGGCGTGGCCTGGCCAGCGGGAAGCTGGACCTTGACCAGGGCCGCCACTTTCTTCTTTGGAGGCATGGCTGAACTCTCCGGGTCCTGGATTACATGAAACCCCCACAGGCGTGGAGTGAGGCCGGGAGCCGGACGTTGGCGACGCCGAACTCGGCTCACTCCCACGGGCGTGAGGACGACTAACTAGTGTATGTGATCGTCTTAGATCTTTGAGACCTGGTTGAACGACAGCTCCACCGGGGTCTCGCGGCCGAAGATCGAGACGAGCACCTTGAGCTTCTGCGACTCGGGGCTGATCTCGCTCACTGAGGCGGGCAGCGTGGCGAACGGGCCGTCCATGACCGTGACCGACTCGCCGATCTCGAACTCGACCGTGGGGCCGGTGGCGGTCTTGGCCGCGGCCTTCTTGCTCTCCTCGGAGGGCTCTGGGGCGAGCAGCTTGGCGACCTCGTCGATGCTGAGCGGGCTCGGCTTGTTGGACAGGCCCACGAAGCCGGTCACACCGGGCGTGTTGCGCACCGCGGCCCACGACTCGTCGGTCAGCTCCATGCGCACCAGCACATAGCCGGGCAGCACACGCTCCTTGACCGGCACCTTCTTGCCGCTCTTGAACTCCTGGACGGTGTGCGTCGGCACCTCGACCTGGTAGATGTAGTCCTCCATGTTGAGCGACACGTTGCGGCTCTCGATGTTGGACTTCACGCGGTTCTCGTAGCCGGCGTAGGAGTGGATCACGTACCACTCGCCGGGCTGGCCGCGCAGGGAACGCTTGAACTCTTCGATCGGGTCGACGTCGGGCAGGACGTCACCGTCTTCGTCGACGGCGGGAGCCTCGTCGGTGGCCTCGTCGCTCTCCGCGACCTCGGCGTCGACGGTCTCCTCAGTGGCCTCGACGGCCTCTTCCGACTCGTCGCCCCACTTGTCGCGGGGCTCCTCCGCCGGCACTGAAGACTCGGACACGGTGACTCTTCCTCTTTCGTCGAATCGAACGGCGACTCCGTCAGGTGTCTCCGGCGGCGTCAGGTCAGGCCCCGCCGAAGATGCGGAGCACGGCCCACCCGAGAGCGCTGTCGAGTCCGTACACGATGGCAACCATGATCAGAACGAATATCAGAACGACCGTGGTATAGGTGATGAGATCCTTGCGTGTCGGCCAGATGACCTTGCGGAGCTCGTTGACGACCTGCCGGTAGAAAAGGGCAGGGGTCGTGCGAGTCTTCTTCTCGCCACTAGGCTTGTCTGCGGTCTCGCCGCGCGTGTCGATCGCCACAGTCCTCACCTGAATCTGTCGGTATCCAACGCAGGTTGCGGCGCGCTTACACGCCTTCATTGCGCGGACCGCACTCGCAGGGCACGAGGGACTCGAACCCCCAACCGCCGGTTTTGGAGACCGGTGCGCTACCAATTGCGCCAGTGCCCTATGTCGCCAACCACATTACCCTGATCGGCTCACTGCCTGGACCGAACCGCACGTCGACATGCGGCGGCACGACCAGGCCAAAGTGTATCGGGGTAAAGGCCGTTCCGTCGAACCAGAACCGATCGCGCAGGTCATGCCGCTCATGAGGGCCGCGTGGGAGCATGGAGACATGTCCACTCGACCCCGTGTCTCCACACGGATCTCCGCGATTTCCGAGTCCGCCACGCTCGCCGTGGACGCCAAGGCCAAGGCGATGAAGGCGGCGGGCCGCCCGGTCATCGGTTTCGGGGCGGGCGAGCCCGACTTTCCGACACCCGGCTACATCGTCGAGGCGGCGGTGGCGGCGGCGCGCGAGCCCCGTTTCCACAAGTACACCCCGGCCGGCGGGCTGCCCGAGCTCAGGCAGGCGGTGGCCGCCAAGACGCTGCGCGACTCCGGCTACCGGGTCGAGCCGTCCCAGGTGCTGATCACCAACGGCGGCAAGCAGGCCGTCTACGAGGCGTTCGCCACGCTGCTCGACCCGGGTGACGAGGTCCTGGTCGTGGCGCCCTACTGGACGACCTACCCTGAGGCGGTCAAGCTGGCCGGGGGCGTCCAGGTCGACGTCGTCACCGACGAGACGACCGGCTACCTCGCGAGCGTCGAGCAGCTGGAGGCGGCGCGCACCGCGCGTACCAAGGTGCTGTTGTTCGTCTCGCCGTCCAACCCGACCGGCGCCGTCTACTCGCCCGAGCAGACCGCGGCGATCGGCCGCTGGGCGGCAGAGCACGGCCTCTGGGTCGTCACCGACGAGATCTACGAGCATCTCGTGTACGGCGACACCGAGTTCACCAGCATCGCCACGGTCGTTCCCGAGTTGGGCGACCGGGTCGTCATCCTCAACGGAGTGGCCAAGACCTACGCGATGACGGGCTGGCGTGTCGGCTGGCTGATCGGCCCGCCCGACGTCGTCAAGGCGGCGACCAACCTGCAGTCGCACGCCACCTCCAACGTCGCGAACGTGTCCCAGATGGCCGCGCTGGCCGCCGTCTCGGGTGACCTGTCGGCCGTGGAGCGGATGCGCGAGGCGTTCGACCGGCGCCGCCAGACGATGGTGCGCATGCTCAACGAGATCTCGGGCGTGTTCTGCCCCGAGCCGAAGGGCGCGTTCTACGCCTACCCGTCGGTCAAGGAGCTCATCGGCAAGGAGCTGCGCGGCAGGCGTCCGCGATCGTCGGCGGAGCTGGCCGAGCTGATCCTGGAGGAGGCCGAGGTCGCGGTCGTCCCGGGCGAGGCGTTCGGCACTCCCGGCTACTTCCGCCTGTCCTACGCGCTGGGCGACGACGACCTGGTCGAGGGCGTCAGCCGGCTGGCCAAGCTGCTCGCCGAGGCGCGCTGACCGCTCAGGAGTCCTCCTTGGGGGCGACCCCCGCGGCGACGCGGTCCAGCTCGCGGGCGAGCCCTGGTGTGACCGAGACGTAGACGGCGGTGCCGGGCCGTTCGAGCCACATGTAGTTGCGCACGTCGCCGCGCGTGTGCCAGCGCAGCGCGGGCTTGCCCAGGTGGGCGGTGAGGGCGGAGCGGGTGACCAGCGAGGCGAACCTCTCGGCCGAGCGCACCCCGCACACGACGCCGACGCGCAGCTCCTCGCCGCCGCCACGCCAGGACGCTCCCCGCACCTTGAGTCGTTCGGTGAGCGAACTGATCTGCGCGAACCCCCGGCCCCGGGTCAGCCCTTCGGGCAGGTAAGTGATCGTCAAGGGCCCGGACCCGCAGGTCAGGGCGGGCCCCTCCTCGGCGGCGGGTGCCGGGACGGGGCTGGAGCGGGCGAGGCTGGGCTCGGCCGCCGGCGCGCCGCATCCGGACAGTGCCAGCACGAGAACGACCGGTGCCAGGCGCCGCATCAGCCCCCCTTGGCTATACGAGTGGGTGACCAGGGAAAAGCCTTAGTCTCCTACAGGAGCCCGCACCGAGGCGGCAAGAGGGAGAAGCTCCCTGCCGAGTGATTCGCTCACCCGGATCCACGCTCCGGTGCCGACCCGCTCCAGCCAGACGATCATCCGGCCACCGCTCGGGGGCCGGCCGACCATGGCAGGGCGGCCGCGGATCGTGGTGCCCCTGGCGTCCGCCAGGGAGACCCGCTCGCGGTAGGACTCCCAGTCCGCTGCCACCGTACCGCGCTCGACCTGCGCCTCGACGTACCTGCCGGCGGAGCCGAACCTGGCCCAGGCGCCTTCGACGCCTGGGCCGGGCGGGATCGCTCCCCCGCCCGTACGCCGCAGACCGGCGGGCAGATAGGTGAGCCAGAAGTCACCGGCGACCACCGCGAGCGTGGCCTTCGGGGCGGCGACGCCGCCGGGCCGCCCCACCGCGGCCCTGCCGGGACCGCCGGTCGCCGCCGGAACCGGCTCGACGGCCGGTACGGGCGTGGGCGACGCCGCGACCGTCGGCGTGGGCCGCCCGAACCCCGAGGAGAACAGCCCGTAGATGATCAGGGCGGTGACGCCGAAGGCGCCGGACGCGAGGGCGGCCCGCCGCCACTCATCACTCCTCGGCCCCTCAGGCGTCATGGACGACCGATCCCCCGGCTTGACATCAACTGCCCCAGGAGTTTACTCGCGCAGTTCGATCCCTTCGGCGACCTTCCTCAGTTCGGCGGGTCCGTCGACCGTTCCGGCGTACATCGGGCTCATGTACACCTCGACGGCCAGCCCCGCGCGCGGCACCCAGCCGATCGTGAGCGTCGTGTCGTCGGCGGCCTCCGGCACGGGCTTGCCGCCCTCGGTGACGTTCGTCAGGTAACCCTTCTCGCCGCCGATGTCCACGCGGCCGGGGAAGGTGCTGAGCCGCTGCCGGACGGAGCGGGCCGCCTGGCCCTCGAACACCACGACCTGGATGCCGTAACCGTCCTTCTCGTCACCGCCCGGGGCGAACGAGGTGGTGTAGCTCTTCTTCCCGAACCCGTCCTTGCCCGACCACCTGCTCCAGGCCAGGCCCTCGGGCAGGTAGCCGAGGTGGATGCCGCCGAACGTCCGTCCGTCGCCCAGGTCGCCCAGGTCCTGTGGCATCGAGCTGGGCGGCTCGACGGTCAGCATGACCACCTCTCCCTTGCCCACTTCGGTCTCCGGGGCCGGGTCCTGCCGGCTCACGTTCCCCTTGGCTGTCTCCGTCTCGGGGTCGTTCACCACCAGCCCGGCGTCCCTCAGGGTCCTGACCGCGTCGGCGACGTCCATGCCCACGACTGACGGCACCTTCACCGGCGCGACCACCGCCCGGTTCTCGCCCGTGGTGAGCGGCGCGGTGGCGGGCCGCGCCGCCGGCTGGCCGGTGGTCAGCACCAGCGGGACCGCCACGGCGACGGCGGCGGTGGCGAGCGCGGCGCCGGCCGTACGGAATCTGACCACGTGCGCGCGGTGGCCGCGGCGCACGGCCCCGCCCAGCGTGGGAGAGGCCTGCACGTCGGCGACGTGGTCGGCCATGGCCTGCGCGAGCGCCTCCTCTGCCTTCATCGCAATGCTCCTTCTGTGATGTCCATGCGTTCGCGGATCCGGGCCAGGCCACGCGCGGCCTGGGACTTCACGGTGCCGACCGAGCACCCCAGCTGGGCGGCGGTCGACGCCTCCGACTGGTCCTCCCAGTAGCGCAGGACGAGCACGGCTCGCATCTTCGGTGGCAGCCTGCGCAGCTCCTCGATGAGCGCGTCACGCAGGTCGAGGTCGGGAGAGTTCGCGGGGGTGTCGGGTGGCCGGGCGAACGTGATCTCCCGGATCACCCGGTTCCGGCGCGCCCTGCTGATGGCCGCGTTCACCACGATCCTGCGGGCGTACGCCTCGGGGTTGTCGCGCCGGATCCGGGACCAGTGCCGGTAGGTCTTCTCCAGCGCGTGCTGGACGAGATCCTCGGCGTCATGCCTGGTCGCACCGCAGACCAGGATCGCCGTGCGCAGGAGCGAGGTGCTCCGCGCGGCGAGGAACTCGTCGAATGCCGCTTCGTCTTCGTCCGTCATAGGCAAGGGTCCCCTTTCGCCCTCCCCAACGCACGAATCCTCCCCCGGGTTGAGTGGCAGGATATGGAAATGCCACGTCCGCTAGACAAGCTGCCCAAGGCACATCTGCACCTGCACTTCACCGGGTCCATGCGGCACTCGACGTTGATCGAGCTGGCCAGGGAGCAGGGGCTGCACCTGCCCGACGCGCTCGAACAGGACTGGCCGCCCCGGTTGCGGGCCACCGACGAGCGGGGCTGGTTCAGGTTCCAGCGGCTGTACGACATCGCCCGGTCGGTGCTGGCCAAGCCCGAGCACGTCTACCGGCTGCTCCTGGAGACGGCCGAGGACGAGGCGACCGCCGGGTCGAGGTGGCTGGAGATCCAGGTCGATCCCTCGGGCTACGCGCAACGCTTCGGCGGGCTGACGGCCACGCTGGAGCTGGTGCTGGACGCGGCGGCCAGGGCGGCCGAGCGGGCGGGCATCGGGGTGGCCGTGGTCGTCGCGGCCAACCGGACCAGGCATCCGCTCGACGCCAACACGCTGGCCCGGCTGGCCGCCCAGTACGCCGGCAAGGGCGTCGTCGGGTTCGGGCTGTCCAACGACGAGCGGCGGGGGCAGGCGCGCGACTTCGACCGGGCGTTCAGGATCGCCAAGCGGGCGGGGCTGCTGGCCGTGCCGCACGGGGGCGAGTTGCTCGGGCCGCGCAGCATCGCGCAGTGCGTCGACGACCTGGAGGCCGACCGCGTGGGCCACGGGATCCGGGCGGCCGAGGACCAGCGGCTGATGGAGCGGCTGGCCGACCGGCAGATCTGCTGCGAGGTCTGCCCCACCTCCAACGTCGGGCTCGGGGTGGCCGAGCGGGCCGCCGACGTGCCGGTGCGGCGGCTGTTCGACTCGGGGGTGCCGATCGCGCTGGGCTCCGACGACCCGCTGCTGTTCGGTTCGCGGCTGTTGCGGCAGTACGAGCTGGCACGCGACGTGTACGCCTTCCGCGACGGCGAGATCGCCGAGCTGGCGCGGCAGTCGATCAGGTCGTCGTCCGCGCCGGAGGCGCTGCGCAAGGAGCTGATGAAGGAGATCGACGACTGGCTGATGACTCCCCCACCGGAGTCGTCAGCCGAGTCGTCACCCGAGTGAGGCGGCTCGTCAGCGGAGTGAGGCGGCGATCTCAGCGGCTCGTTCCTTGGTCCCGGCGCCTTCCAGGCGGTAACCGACGGCGCCCGACTGCCAGATGAGGGTGGGGGCCGCCTGACGCAGCGGGACCGAGGTGCCGTCCTCGCGCTCGATGTAGCCGAGCGGGTGGCTGCCGCCGATCCACCAGGCCGTGGTGGTGCCGAGCGGCACGTCCTGCGGGTGGGGCGGGCCCAGCCGCTTGAAGAAGAAGGGCTCCATGGTGCCGTCGAACTGGTCGAGCCGGATGCCGTCCGGCCAGAACATCGACGCCACCCGCCCGTCGTCGCCGACCGTGGCCGCGGTGGGCGGGCCCAGGGCGGCCGGGGTCCTGACGGTGAAGGCGACCAGGGAGCCCAGCCTGCCCGGCTCGACCTCGCGCTCCCCCGGCAGCGTGGTGGGGGTGATCACCGGTGCCGGGGTCTCGCCCAGGCGCAGCTCGATGCCGGCGTACCTGAGGATCGCGGCGACCGCCGCCCGCCCCTGGGGGGTGGCGGCCGTGACGGCGACGACGGCGAGCACCACGGCCACGACGACCGTCCACCTCCTGCGCCGGACGCCGGGCCGAGCCGGCCGCCGCTTCCGGGCAGGTTCACGAGCGGGTTTGGGCGCGGGTGTCTCGGGAGCGGGCGTCTCGGGAGCGGGCGTCTCGGGAGCGGGCGTCTCGGGAGCGGGCGTCTCGGGAGCGGGCGTCTCGGGAGCGGTCCCGGAGGCGCTCTCCGGGGTGGCGCCGGTGGCGAGGCGGGCGCGGACCGCGGCGGCCACGTCGGCGGGCGGCGGCGCGGGGACGTCGAGTGAGGCGCCCAGGTCGAGAAGCCGGGCTTCGAGGTCGTCGAACGACTCATGCGAGCTCACCGCCCACCCCCTCTCTGAGCCGGGCCAGACCGCGATGGGTGCTGGACTTGACGGTGCCCAGGGGCCAGTCGAGCACCTGGGCGGTCTCCGCTTCGGACAGCTGTAAGAAGTACCGGCAGACCACGGCCTGGCGTTCCCGTTCGGGCAGCCGGCGCACCGCGTCCAGGAGGCGGGCGCGGCGGTCGGTGGCCACCGCGGTGCCCGCCGGGTCGTCCGGGGCCGCGACCTCGGCCGTGGCGCCGAGGCGCGCGGTCAGCTCGGACCTGCGCCCGCGCGAACGGTTGAGGTTGTGGGTCTCGTTGGCCACGATGCGCAGCAGCCACGGCCGGAACGGCGCGTCGCGGCGGAACGACGACAGGTGCCTGAACGCCTTGACGAACGCCTCCTGCACCACGTCCTCCGCCTCGTCCCCCGCTCCCAGCAGGGCGGCCGTACGGTGGGCGAGCGCGCTGTAGCGGGTGACCAGCGCCTCGTAGGCGCTCAGGTCACCGGCGAGTGAGCGGCCGATCGCCTCGTCGTCGTCCATGGCGAGTCAGATTCCATCCCAGAACAGGCCACCATGGGAAGGGCGTCGAGTCGATCAGGTGAGCCCGAAGCCGCGCCGGGCACTAGACTCTGGCAGATTCACGAGCCCTCGAAGGAACGGGACTATGTCTTCTGGGTATGACCGCGTAGTGCAACCGGCGGCCGGTGACGAGGCCCTGGAGAACCACCTCGGCGGGGACGAGGCGAAGAACTACCGGCAGTACGAGTTCGACATGGTCGCCCCGCATGTCGGCCGTTCGATGCTGGAGATCGGCTCGGGGCTGGGCCACTTCGCCGAGCAGTTCCTGCCGCGGCTCGACCGGCTCGTGGTGTCCGACTTCGACCCCTACTGCGTCGAGCAGCTCCGGCAGCGGTTCGCCGGGCGCGACGACATCGACGTGCTGCAGTTCGGCCTGCCGACCGACATCCCCCTTGAGGACAAGGTCGACACGGTCGTGATGATGAACGTCCTGGAGCACATCGAGGACGACGCCGAGGCGCTGCGCTCGCTGGCCCGCGTCACCCAGCCGGGCGGGCGCATCATCATCTGGGTGCCCGGCTACATGCAGCTCTACGGAGACTTCGACCGCAAGGTCGGCCACGTCCAGCGCTACACCCCCAAGACCCTCTCCGCGACGGTCGCCAGGGCGGGCCTCGACGTCGACGTGCTCAAGCCGATCAACTTCCTGGGCGGCATCGCCTGGTGGGCCGCGGTGCGGCGCGGCGGGGTCGGCTATCCCGACCCGCGCCTGGTCAAGATCTACGACCGCACGGTGGTGCCCGCGACCCGGCTGATCGAGCGGTTCATCCGGCCGCCGTTCGGCCAGACGGTCTTCTGCGTGGCCCGGGTGCCCTCCTGAGCACCCGGGGCCTGCCGGTCACTTGATGGAGCCGGCGGTCAGGCCGCCGACGACCTTCCGCTCGATCAGGGCGAAGAGGATGATCACCGGGATGGTGGCGATCACCGAGCCGGCGAACAGGTTCTGCCAGTCGACCTGGTACTGCCCGATGAACGAGTTGAGCGCCACGGTCAGCGGCTGGTTGGCGGGAGTGGTGGTCAGGGTCAGGGCCACCACGAACTCGTTCCAGGCGGCGATGAACGTGAAGATCAGCGCGGTGATCACGCCGGGCATGGCGAGCGGCAGCGTGATCCGGAACAACGCCCCGAACCTCCCGTTGCCGTCGATGAACGCGGCCTCCTCCAGCTCACGCGGGATCGACGAGAAGTACGCGTTGAGGATCCACACCGCGAACGCCAGGTTGAACCCGCCGTTGACCAGGATCAGCGACCAGATCGAGTCCACCAGCCCGAACTGGAAGAACTCCCGGTAGATGCCGACGAGCATGGCCGTCGGCTGGAACATCTGGGTGATCAGCACCAGGATCAGGAAGGCCGTACGCCCCCTGAAGTTGTGCCGGGCCGAGTAGTACGCCGCCGGCAGCGCGACGAGCAGCACCAGGATCGTCGACCCGGCCGCCACCTGGAGCGTGACGACGAGGTTGCCGGCCAGGCCGCTGCTCCAGAAGTTGGCGAGGTTGGACCACTCCCACTCCGACGGGAGGAGCGTGGCGTCGCGCAGTGAGTCCTGTGGCCGCAGCGAGGTGAGCAGCATCACCAGGTACGGGAACAGGAAGATGAACGCGACGACGTACGCCAGGCCCGCGACGAGCACGGTCCTGACCCTGGGCAGCCGCCGGGCGGGCGGGGGCCGGAGCCGGGCGTGGTGGTGCGCGGCCGGGCGGGAGGCGGTCTTGACGGCCATCACGCCACCTCCTTGTTCCAGCGGGACACCTTGAGGAAGATGACGGTCAGGATGATCACCATGCCGAAGTTCACGACCGACATGGCGGCGGACTCGCCGATGTCGGAGCTCTTGAGGATGAACATGAAGATCGTCGAGGTGGCCGTCGAGTAGCCGGGCTGGCCGTGCGTCATCGCCCAGATGATCGGGAAGCTGTTGAAGACGTTCATCACGTTGATCAGCGCGGCCACGGTGAGCGCCGGGCGCAGCAGCGGCAGCGTGATCGACCAGTACGTGCGGATCCGGGAGGCGCCGTCCATCTTGGCCGCCTCGTAGACGTCGGCCGGGATCGTGGCCAGCCCGGCCAGCAGCGCGTACGTGGTGAACGGCACCGACACGAACACCGCGACGAACACCAGCCACGGCATCGCGGTGGAGGCGTCGCCCAGCTGGTCGGCCGAGGCCCCGCCGAGCGCGTCGATGAGCCCGAGCTTGAGCCGGATCTGGTTGATCACCCCGACTTCGGGGTCGAGCATCCACTTGAAGATGATCGCCGTCATCAGCACCGAGGCGGCCCACGGCGCGATCAGCGCCCAGCGGGCGAACTTGCGGCCGGGGAAGCTTTGGTTGAACAGCTGGGCGAGGGCCAGCGAGATCAGCACGGTGAGGACGACGACGGCCACCACCCAGATCACGCTGCGGAGCATGATGTCCGCGAAGTCCTTCTCGCCGAACAGCTTCTCGTAGTTGGCCAGGCCGTTGGAGCCCTGCACCACGCCGAACCGGCTGATCTTCAGGAACGACGACCTGATCATCTCGACGACCGGCCAGAGCACCACCACCGCGATCAGCACGATGGCGGGCCCCACCCAGACGAGGGGCTCCAGGGGGCGCAACCTTCTCATGCGGAACCTTCCATGAACGGTACGGCCGGCGGCCCCGGGAAACTGGGCGCCGGCCGTACGGATCCCCGTTGGATCAGCTGCTCTCGGCGGTCTTCTGGAGCTCGCCGAGGACCTTGGCCGGATCGTCCTTGACGGCCCCGCCGATGGTCTGCTTGATCTGCGGGTTCACCACGGCCCACTTCGGGTCCTGGAACGGGTAGAAGCTGGCGTTGGGCAGCGCGTCGAGGAACGGCTTGAGCTTCTCGTCGCCCGACAGCTTCTCGATGCCGCCGTTGGTGACGGGCAGCAGCTTGTAGGTGTCGCTGATCTTCTGCGCGGCGGAGCCGGTGTAGAAGAAGTCGAGGAACTTCTTGATCTCGGCGGGGTGGCCGTTCTTGTTGAACGCCATGATCCAGTCCATGACGCCGAGGGTGGTGTCGAGCGGTCCGGCCTTGCCGGGGATCGCCGTGACGCCGTAGTCCTTCAGGCCGGCCGCGTCGAAGATCGGGATCGACATGGGGCCGCCGTTGACCATGCCGACCTTGCCGGCGCCGAAGTCCTCCCAGACCGTCTTGCGGTCCTTGGTGCCGGGGTTGGGGGTGGTCAGGCCGGCGTCGACCAGGCCCTTGACGTAGGTGAAGGTCTCGACGTTCTGGGGGGAGTTGATCGCCCACTTGCCGGAGGCGTCCTTGTAGCCGCCGCCGTTGCCCAGCATCCACAGGAACGACTCGCCCTGGGCCTCCTCCTGGCCGAGCGGAAGGCCGAACGGCTGGCTCACGCCGGCCGCCTTCAGCTTCTCGGCGGCGGCCTTGAGCTCGTCCCAGGTCTTCGGCGGCTCGGCGATGCCGGCCTTGGAGAACAGCTCCTTGTTGTAGAACATGGCGCGGGCCGAGGAGACGAACGGGATGCCGTAGGCGGTGCCGTCGACCTTGCCGAAGTCGGCGAACTTCTGCAGCAGGTCACCGGAGACGTTCGGCGAGAGCACCTCGTCGACCTTGTGCAGCAGGCCGTCCTGGACGAAGCCGGAGTAGTCGCCGGTCTGCAGGATGTCGGGCACCTGGCCGTTCTGGACCATGGTGGCGACCTGCTTGTCGATGTCGTTCCAGTTGATGACCTGGACGTCCACCTTGATGCCGGGGTTGGCCGCCTGGAACTCGTCCACGACGCCCTTCCAGAACGTCTCACCCGAGTTGGGCTTGCCGGGGCCGTCGCCGTAGTCGGCGGCGACCATCTTCAGCGTGACCTGGCCGCCGTCCGCGGCCTGGTCGCCGGTCGCCGTGCCGGAGTCGCCGGAGCCGCAGCTGGACAGGACCAGCATGGTCGCCAGGCCGAGAGCGGCGCCGCCCACAAGCTTGATGTTCACCGTTAAGTACCGCCTTCTCGTCGGACGGGTCCCCGCTGGTCCGTACCAGCTGCCGACGCCGCCCCGTGGAACTGGGGGCGTGTGGAGCCGTGGCCCCACACGTGTGCGCCAGAGTAAGCCTCTATTCGGCAGCCGGTCTATACCGGCTGGTTGCGGTTCCACAACATCGAGGCGGTTCCGGCCGCACATCCGGTCTAGACCACATGTCAGATGATCGTACGACGGAGGTTCTCCCCGCTCTCCGGCACGCCGATCCACGGGCCCTCGATGGACGGGTCGAGAATGCCCTCCTCCACGAAGGTGTATCGGCCCTCCAGCACGTACCGGGCGAGCCGCGCGTCCTCGCTGTCGCTGTTGTCCCAGAGCCGGTCGAACAGCGTGGCGACCCGTCGTCTGGCCTGCCCGCAGAACGTGTCGGCCAGCTCGTACGGCCGGCGGCCGAGGTCGCCCGAGTCCTCGTCGGCCCTGACGCACACGGCCGTCATCGCGAACAGCTCCGCCCCGATGTCGACGATCCGGCCGAGGAACGCCTGCCGGTGCTCCAGCCGCCCCTGCCAGCGGGACATGCCGTAGAAGATGGACCGGGCCAGTTTCCTGCTGGTCCGCTCCACGAAGCGCAGGTGAGCCGCCAGCGGCCCGAACGAGGCGTAGGCCGTGGGCAGGTTGCCGCCGCCCGCCAGCAGGGTCGGCAGCCAGCGGGCGTAGAAGCCGCCGGCCCGCCTGAGCGCCTGGGCGCGTTCCTGGCGGGACGCCTCCGGGTTGATCAGCTCCCCTGCGGCCGACAGGTGCGCGTCGACCGCCTCGCGGGTGATCAGCAGCCGCATGATCTCGGAGGAGCCCTCGAAGATGCGGTTGATCCGGGAGTCGCGCAGCATCTGCTCCACCGGCACGCCCCGCTCACCGCGCGCGGCCAGCGACTCGGCGGTCTCGTAGCCGCGCCCGCCCCTGATCTGCACCAGCTCGTCGAGCGCCTGGTAGGACAGCTCGGTGGCGTACAGCTTGGCCAGCGCGGCCTCGATCCGGATGTCGTTGCGCTGGTCGTCGGCCATCCGGCCGGTCAGGTCGCTGACCGCCTCCAGCGCGTAGGCCGTGGCCGCGATGAAGGCGATCTTCGTGGCCACCGCCTCGTGCTCGCCGACCCTGCGTCCCCACTGCACGCGCGCGTTGCCCCACTCGCGGGCGATCTTCACCGCCCACTTGGCGTTGCCCGCGCAGGTAGCGGGCAGGGACAGGCGGCCGGTGTTCAGCGTGGTGAGGGCGATCTTCAGCCCCTCGCCCTCACGGCCGATGAGGTTGCGCGCCGGCACCCTGACCTGGGCGAACTCGGTCACGCCGTTCTCGATGCCGCGCAGGCCCATGAACTGGTTGCGCCGCTTGACCGTGATGCCGGGAGAGTCGGCCTCGACGACGAAGGCGCTGATCTTCTTGCCCGTTCGCGCCATCACCACCAGCAGGTCGGCGACGACGCCGTTCGTGGTCCACAGCTTGACGCCGTCGATCACGTACTCGTCGCCGTCCCTGACCGCGGTGGTCGCCAGCCTGGCGGGGTCGGAGCCGACGTCGGGCTCGGTCAGCAGGAACGCCGAGATCTCCCCGCGCGCGCACCGGGGCAGGAACTCACGCTTCTGCTCCTCGGAGCCGAACAGCTTCAGCGGCTGCGGCACCCCGATCGACTGGTGCGCCGAGAGCAGCGTCGCCAGCGCCGGGCAGTAGGAACCGACGAGCATCAGCGCCCGGCAGTAGTAGAGATACGGCAGGCCCAGCCCGCCGTACTCCTCGCTGATCGTGATCCCGAACGCGCCGAGCCCGGCCAGCCCCTTCACCACGTCGTCGGGCACCTGCGCGGTCCGCTCGATCGCGGCCGGATCGACGTGCGCGTCGAGGAACCTGCGCACCGCCCTGACGAACTCCTCACCCCGCTTGGTCGCCTCGTCACCCAGCGTGGGCGCGGGATGGACCAGATCCAGCCGGAAATCCCCCAGGAACAGCTGTTTCGCGAAGCTCGGCCGCGTCCACTCCTGTTCGCGGGCCTGCTCGCCGAGCTCTCTTGCCTTGGCGTACTCGCTCATGGCATCCTCCCGCCGACGCTACGCGTCCCGAGCTTTCCTGTGTAGACAGGATTAATCGGTTGCGCTCTGTCGAAGCGTGTCCGTAGTGTCTGGGACATGCGCCTTTACCAGTAGAACGCCGGGGCTGACCTGGATCAGCCCGGTTACTCAGCCGAACCGCCCGGCGGTGTTCACACCCCGCCGAAGTCCGTCCCGACGCGGCAGCTGAGCTTGTCGACCGGCCCCGGCCGCGTCACGAGTCACGTAAAGGAGCACTCCATGCGAGTACGCGCAGGCAACAAGAAGAATGGCAAGAAGAACATCCCCGGAGTTCCCGGACGGAACCTGCCCCCGGCACCACGGCAGCTGCCCCAGCGGCCGATCGCCCCGCCGAGGCGCATCCCGCCCAAGGGACGCTAGACCACTGCCAGGATGGTGGTGAGTGCGGCGCGCGGCCCCCATACGCCCGGGCCCCCGCACACCCCGACGCCCCGGTTCCTCATCCCCGAGGAACCGGGGCGTCCTCGTACCCTGAAAACCAGCCGACATGGAGGCTACCTACGCCGCGCCTCGACACCAGGGCGCTCGGCACCGAGGCCACTGAGGCGACTGAGGCGACTGAGGCGACTGAGGCCGTTCAGGCGGCCCAAGAACACGCCGGTCGGATCACCGACGAGGTGGCGCCCCGGCCCTCCTGATTCGGAGGGCCGGGGCACCGTCACGCCAGGGACGGTCCGGGCGAACCCGGCGCGAGGGGAGCCCGCCGGAGCCCCCGGCGAGGGCGCCCGCTCCGCCCTGACGAGCCTTCGCCCGAGGTCAGAGACGCTCGATGATGGTGACGTTGGCCTGGCCGCCGCCCTCGCACATCGTCTGCAGGCCGTACCTGCCGCCGGTGCGCTCCAGCTCGTGCAGCAGCTTGGTCATCAGGATGGCTCCGGTGCCGCCGAGCGGGTGACCGAGGGCGATGGCGCCACCGTTGGGGTTGACCTTGGCCGGGTCGGCGCCGAGCTCCTTGATCCAGGACAGCGGCACCGGCGCGAACGCCTCGTTGATCTCCGTCACGTCGATCTCGTCGATGGACATGCCGGCCTTCTTGAGCGCCTTCTGGGTCGCCGGGATCGGCGCCGTGAGCATGTACACCGGGTCGTCGCCGACCAGGGCCAGCTGGTGGATGCGGGCCCGCGGCGTCAGGCCGTGGTCGCGTACGGCCTGCTCGGAGGCGATCAGCACCGCGCCCGAGCCGTCGGAGATCTGCGAGGAGGTGGCCGCAGTGATCTGGCCGCCCTCCTTCAGGGTCTTGAGCGAGGCCAGCTTCTCCAGCGTCGAGTCGGGCCGCGGCCCCTCGTCGTCGGAGACCCCGTTGATCGGGGCGATCTGGTCCTTGAAGTAGCCGTTGGCGATGGCCTTCGCCGCCCGCTGGTGGGACTCGTAGGCGAACCTCTCGAGCTCGTCGCGCTTGAAGCCCCACTTCTCGCACATCAGCTCCGCGCCGCGGAACTGCGAGATCTCCTGCTTGCCGTAGCGCTCGACCCATCCCTCGCCGAACGGGAAGGGCATGCCCTTCTCCAGCGCGGCGGTGATCGAGGCGCCCATGGGCACGATGCTCATCGACTCGACCCCGGCCGCCACGACCAGGTCCTGGGTGCCGGACATGACGCCCTGCGCGGCGAAGTGGATCGACTGCTGCGAGGAGCCGCACTGCCGGTCGATCGTGACGCCGGCGGTGGTCTCCGGCAGGCCCGCGGACAGCCACGCGTTGCGTGCGATGTCCATGCTCTGGGGCCCGAACTGCATGACGCAGCCCATGATGACGTCTTCGACCGCCGCCGGGTCGACGCCGGTGCGCTCCATCAGCGCCTTGAGTGTGTGAGCGGCAAGATCAGTGGGATGGACGGTGGAAAGGCCGCCCTTCTTCTTGCCGACGGGGGTCCGGACGGCCCCGACGATGTACGCCTCTGCCACAGTGCCTCCTGAAACCGAGCATTATTCGGTTATTAAGGGAGAGACTACAACAGAACGATGCTCTGTGCCCTCTCACGTCGGCGGTAGAACATCCTCCGCCGCGTCCACCCGGAACCGCCACCGGTCCACGACCAGGCCGTTCAGGCCGTCGGCCAGCCGCAACGCGAGCGCGCCGAGCCGGGCCGGATCGTCACCGCGCAGCTCGATCGCGGTCAGCTCGGTCGCGAACGGCAGCAACTCCCGCGCGGCCGGCGGCCGGCCCTTCTCCGGCACGACCAGGACCCGGACGCCGTCGACCGTGTAGACGAACTCCTCCTCCTGCTCGACCTCACCGTCGAGCAGCGGCAGCAGCTCCTCGTCGGTCGGGCGCACCGGCAGGATCACCGCGGGCCCGCCCCGGTCGGCCTCGCCCGGCTCGGCCGGATCGGTCACCTCGCCCCTGCAGACCGACAGCCCGCCGAGCCGGAACGCGATGCCCTCGGCCAGGTAGCGGTCGAAGAAGTCGAACGGCATCGGGCCCTCGGCCGTCACCCGGCACGCCCAGACCTTCTCCAGCTCGCCGCCCACCAGCTCGGGCTCAGCCTCGACCGGGGCATGGACCCGGACGTCCACCGCCAGCACGTCGTCGCCGTCGGTTCGGGCGTCGGGATCGGCCAGCCGTACGATCCGCAGGAGCTCCGACTGGCTCGGCTTGGCGGGCAACGCCGCCGTGGGGCCAGTCCGCAGTCTCCGCTTCGCCATCCAGCCCATGCGCGCCTCCGCGATCAGCTTCGATAGGAGCTCGTCATCGTCGCATACACGATGACGTTGTCGGTGTAGTGACCGGTGTTGCGGTTGTACGTGCCGCCGCAGGTGATCAGGTGGAGCTGGGCGTTGGCCTGGGTGCCGTAAACGCGCTGGGTGGGGAACGTCTGCTTGCTGGCCTGCTCCACGCCGCCGACCGTGAACACCGCCGTCGTGCCGTCCTGGCGCTTGACCTCGATGGTGTCGCCGTGGCGCAGCTCGTGCACCCGGCTGAACACTGCGCTGCGGGTGCGGGTGTCCTTGTGGCCCAGGATCACCGCCGGGCCCACCTCGCCTGGGGTGGACATGTTGCGGTACCAGCCCGCGAGGTTGGGATTGTCGGCCGGCGGCACCTGGATCGTGCCGTTCTTGGCCAGGCCGACCGACTTCACGGGGGCGTTGACGCCGAGCTTCGAGATCACGATGCGCATCGGGGTCGAGGGCTGCATCGGCGGCGCCGCCTGGATCTGCGGCAGCGGCGGCGGCACCGTGGGCGCCGCCTGGAACAGGGCCTGCGCCGGCTGCCCTCCGCCGGGCTGCGCGTCGACCGTCAGCTGGTCGCGCTGACTGGCCAGGCCGTACTCCTCGGGCGAGCTCACCACGATCAGCATCCCGGCGATGACCGTCACCACTCCGGCGACCGCCGCCAGGATCAGCACGGACCTGAGTGCGGTGCCGGACTTGGGGTCGGGCCCGCTGTCATACGGATACTGGGGCGCCATCACCGGTCAGCCCTTGCCGATCGTACGGCGACGCATCATCAGGCCCCCCGCCCCGGCGGCCACGATCAGCAGCGACCCGGTCAGGACGAACAACCTGCCGTCAGGCCCCGTCTCTCCGCCCGCCCCGGTGTCGGCCCCGGCCTTCGGCGTCTTCGACGACCGCGTCGGCGTCTCGTCGGCCGGCGTCTCGGTCACCGTGACCGTCGTCGTCTTGGTGGGCTTCGGGCTGTTGCTCGTCGAAGGACTCGGCGACGGGCTCGGCGAGGGCGACGGGCTGGGCGAGCCGTTGCCCACGGTCAGGGTGTAGGTCTTGAGCCCGGTCGTGGGCGCCGTGCACTTGAGCGCCGGCGCGGTCGCGGAGGTGCCGAATGCCAGGTCGCCCGGCGTGATGGTGACGCTGCCCGTGGTCGTCGGCCTCAGCTTGACCGTGACGGCCGGGAGGGTCGTGATGTCCTGGCCCGCCGTGGTGGCGGGCATCGCCACCTCCCCCGTGGCCGTCGCGGGCGCTCCGGCGCCGCTCGCCTTCAGGGTGGCGAAGAGCTTGCTGCCCGTGGGAAGGCCCGCGGCGGGCGCCTTCAGCGGGTCGCCCGTGGTCTGGATCGTGCTGGTCCAGGTAATGGACGCGTCCTCGTTGGCCTTCGCGCTGGTCGGCACCGTCAGCACGACCTTGATGTCGACGGTCGCCGGGTCGGTGTCGGTGACGCCGAGAGAGCAGGTGTAGGCGAGGATGTCGGTCCCCGTGCCGCCCCCACCGCCGCCCTGCTTGACCTCGATGGCCAGGCTGGCGGGGGTGGCGCCGCCGGTCTTGAACGTGCAGCTGGTCGTCTCGGGCGTCGTGCCTCCGGCGGTCGGCGTGTAGGCCAGGGTCAGGCTCGGAGTCGTGGGCACCGGGGTCAACGTGAGGGTCCCCGCCGTGGCCGGGGCGGTCAGAGTGCCCGTCATCTCCGGCGGGGTGTAGGTGCCGGACGCGGCGACGGTGACCGTGGGCGACTGCGTCGCGCTCAAGGTCGCCGCAGAGCCTCCGGCCACCGCCAGGCTGCCGTCGATCTTCAACGTGCCCGCCAGGGCCTTGGAGGCGGTCAGCTGAGGAAGCTTCCACTTCACCGCCGCGGTCCCGCTCAGCGCGGCGGACTCAGGGGCGGTGATCGTCACCTTGAGCTCCGCCGGGGTGAACGTGGTCCCCGTGCACGTGTAGGTGACTTCCATCGTCTTGTCGACCAGCGCGGAGGCGGGAGACGAGAGGGCGACGACCGCGCCCACGAAGAGGACCAGTGTGGCCATCAGTCCCAGGGCGGATGTCTTGGGGGCGAGGCGGCGACACCGCGCCTTGGACGTCAGCACTGTCCTTCTCCGTTTCAGCGGGCAGGTTCCAACAGGCGTACCAGACTCGCAGCCATTGGTCACGGTTAGGTTGAGATCTTACGAGGTCTCTCTGTGAATCTCCTGCAAACGGCAAAAACTACATTAACTTCCCATCAGCCCTTTTTCTTGGACAACGTCGCGTACACCACGATGTTGTCGGTATAGCTGTGGGCCTTCTTGTTGTAGATGCCGCCACAGGTGATGAGCCGGAGCTGGGAGCCGTCGGTGTTGCCGTAGACCCGGGCCGTCGGGAACGTCGACTTGCTGACCTGCTCGATCCCGCTCACCGTGAAGCGGGTGACCTTCTTGTCCGACCGGTAAACGTAGATGTGGTCACCCTTGGCCAGCTCCCGGAGCCGGCTGAACACGGCCGCGCCCTTGCGGGTGCTGACATGCCCGTTGATCACTGACGGGCCCAGCTCGCCGGGCAGCGGCGAGTAGCGGTACCAGCCGGTGCGGTTCGGCTTGCTCAGGGGCGGGGTGGTCAGGTTGCCCTTCTTGTCGAGCGTGACCGCGCCGATCACCGCGTTGACCTTGAGCTTGGGGATCTTGATCCGGGTCGGCCTGACCTTCGTGGCCTTGACCCCCACCTTCTTGGGAGCCGGGATGGGGGCCACGAGCGGCTCCGCGGCCAGCGGTGGCGGCGCGTCCAGACGGGCCGGGGTCAGCGGGGTGTTCTTGCCGCCCGGGCCGACCGTGGGCGGGAGCACGAACGCGCCCGCGTTCTGGATCTGGACGGTGCTGGGCTCGGGCTGCGCGACCGGGCCGGGGCCCGAACCGTCGTCGACGGCGGGGGCCAGCGACAGCAGCCCCACCATGATGGCGCCCACGCCGCCCAGCGAACCGGCGATCAGCAGGGCCGGCATGGCCCTGTTCGTCGGCGACTTCTGCTCGGTCATCGGTTCGCTCCTCCCGCGTGTGCGGCACGCCGCCGCCGTAGCAGCAGCCCGCCGGTGGCACTGCCCATCAGGAGCAGCGACCCGCCCGCTATCAGCCCGTACGACCCGTTCTCCGGCTCCTCAGGCGCCTGTCCGGTGTCCACCCCGCCCTTGGGGGTCTTGACCACCTGCGGCTTGACGGTCTTGGTCACCGTGGTCGTCGGCTTCGGCGAAGGGCTGACGGTCGTCACTCCCCCGATCACCACGCCGACATGGTCGCCGATGGGCTGGCCCTGCGACGTCGTCGGCGTGGCACTGCCGCTGGTCGTGGGCGTGCCGCTGGGAGTGCTGGTCGGGTCGTCGGTGGGGTCGTCGGTGGGGTCGCCGGTGCCGGTGGGAGAGCCCGAGGGCGTCGGCGAGGTCGCACCTCCCACGGTGATCTCGACCGCGCCGGGGTTGTTGGTGACCACACAGGTGGACCTGTGCTCGGTCGGCGGGTCGATCATCTCGCGCGTGTGCAGCTTGAAGGCGTCCAGGTGGACCGGCTTGCCGTCGTCGATGCTCCTGATCCGGAGCGTGTGCTGCCCGTAGGACAGGTCCTTGCGCTCCCAGAGGGAGATGTTGCCCTTGGTCGCGTTGGTGGGGTTGCCGTTGCCGTCCTTCGTTGGGTCCACGATCGCCGAGGCGTCGTGGCCGTCGACCCCGTCGATGATCACCCGCACCCGGCCCACGTCGGGCATCTCCCGTCCGATGTACTCGAACCCGGTACCCCGGAAACGGATGATCGCCTCGTCCGAGCGCGTGGTGGTGGTGTGGACGTCGCGCAGCCAGTCGCCGTACTCGGGACGGGTGGCCTTGTCGTGGACCCACGAATCGCGGTAGATCACGCGGGGGTCGTCGTTGTTGACCACGACCTCTCCGGCGGGCGGGACGAAGTCGACGGTCATCGCCTGCGGCCTGAGCTTGATGACCCCGGTCTCGGTCATGTGCGCCTCGGAGGACATGCCCTCCGGCGAGGTGAGCGGCTGGTTGGGCTTGAGCGCCCCCTGGTCCTTGCTGCCGTGCGCCTCAAGTGTGCCGTTCCACGCCCCGTCGAGCTTGACGTTGCCGATCAGTGAGACCTTGGCGCCCTCGGCGTAGTAGTCGGGCGACTTGAACCTCGGCGCGTTGACGTGCTCGATCGCCCAGCCCAGCTTGAGCATGCCGCCCTGCTGGACCGTGGTCGGGATCTGCACCCGGGCCCGCAGCTTCACCTCGTCCGACCCGGCGATGCCGCCCGTGCAGCTGTAGTCGACCACGAGGCTGAACGTGTCCGCTCTCGCAGGTATCGCCACCAAGGCGGCGGATGCCGCCGCTCCGACCGATGCGGCGATCAACGCCTTGCGCCACCGTTTCACCGGACACTCCGCTCACACCTAGACCGAAGGTAGATCTTAGGGCCCTCAAGTCCGACGATCAGAGCGCCTCGGGACACTTGTGATGAACCCGTGTCCCCTGCGAACCCGTACCGGAAACCGGGTATACCTCGCAGTAACAGAATCGTATTCTGTCGTCCATCACACCCCTGCTTGGAGGCGACCGATGGAGCGAGACCTCTTCGACGAGGAGCACCTGCTCTTCCGTGAGACCGTGCGCGAGTTCATGGCCCGTGAGGTCATGCCCCACCACGGTGGCTGGGAGAAGGACGGCGTGGTCCCCCGCGAGGTCTGGAAGAAGGCCGGCGAGATCGGCATGTTCGGATTCTCCGTCCCCGAGGAGTACGGCGGAGCGGGCATCACGGACTTCAGGTACAACACGGTGATCGTCGAGGAGATCATGCGGAACGGCGCCTCCGGCCTCGGCTTCACCCTGCACAACGACGTCATGGCCCCGTACTTCGTGGACCTGACCAACGAGGAGCAGAAGCAGCGCTGGCTGCCCGGGTTCGTGAGCGGCGAGCTCATCACCGCGATCGCGATGACCGAGCCGGGCGCCGGGAGCGACCTGCAGGGCATCCGGACCACCGCGGTCCGCGAGGGCGACCACTACCTGGTCAACGGTCAGAAGACGTTCATCACCAACGGCATCAACTCCGACCTGGTCGTGGTGGTGGCCAAGACCGACCCGGACGCCGGGGCGCGGGGCACCACGCTGCTGGTCGTCGAGCGCGGGATGGAGGGGTTCGGCCGCGGCCGCAACCTCGACAAGATCGGGATGAAGGCCCAGGACACGGCCGAGCTGTTCTTCGAGAACGTCCGGGTGCCGGTGGCCAACCGGCTCGGCCCGAACGACGGCGAAGGCTTCTTCCAGCTGATGCGCAACCTGCCCCAGGAGCGCATGTCGATCGCCGTGGCCGCGGTGGCCGCGGCCGAGGCCGTGCTGGAGCAGACCATCGAATACTGCAAGACCCGCCAGGCGTTCGGACGCACCATCGGGTCCTTCCAGAACACCCGGTTCGTCCTCGCGGAGCTGGCCACCGAGACCGAGATCGCCCGCCACTACGTGGACAAGTGCGTCCGGGCGCTCAACGCCGGCACGCTGACCGTGGTCGACGCGGCCAAGGCCAAGTGGTGGACCACCGAGCTGCAGACCAAGGTCATCGACCGCTGCCTCCAACTGCACGGCGGCTACGGCTACATGATGGAGTATCCGGTCGCCAAGGCCTGGATCGACAGCCGCGTCCAGACGATCTACGGCGGCACCACCGAGATCATGAAGGAGATCATCGGCAGGTCCTTCGGCTTCTGAGAGCGCGGGCCGCGACCCGACGACGCATACTGGTCAGATGGACAGCGGCCTGATTCTCCTTGTTTTCCTGGCCTTGTTGTTCGCCTGGGGCCTCAACCGGGTGCGCCGTGCGCTGCGACTGGGGCCCGTGGGCTACGCCGGGGTAGTGATCGTCTTCGTCATCGTGATGCTGCTCATCTATGGCCAGCAGTACGCCTAGCCCCCAGACCGGCTAACCGGCACTGCCCTCCAGCAGCACCTTCGCCACCAGCTCGGGGTCATCGCTCATCGGCACGTGGCCGCAGCCCTTGAGCAGCTTGACCCGCTGCCCCGACCACTTGGCGGCCCGTACGGCCTGGCGGCGCAGGAGCAGCCGGTCACGCTCACCCCAGGCGATCGTGATGGGCGCCTTCGGCGGCGCGGGCGGCATCATGCCGGCGAACGACTCCAGCGTCTCGTCGAACCCCGCCGAGGCGCCGAGCGCCTGGGTGGCCGCGAGCAGCGCGGTCGGCGGAAGCCGGGACGGGTGGGCGACCAGCAACGCCGAGGACAGCGCCCGGCCGATCGGGTTCTCGGCCACCTTGATGGCCTGCTCGGGCGGCATCGATGTGGCGGAGGCGCGCACCCCGCGCAGCACCGTCTGACAGTAGAGCAGCTCCGGACGCGACCAGAAGCCCGCGGGCGACAGCGCGGTCGCCGTGCGGACGACCCCGCGCGAGGCCAGCTCCAGCGCGATGTAGCCGCCGAGCGAGTTGCCCGCCACATGCGGCTCGCGCACCCCGAGCAGCGCGCAGAACGACTCGACCGCGTCGGCCAGAGTCTCCGCGGTGTAGGGGGTGCCGTGCGGCAACCCTGGCGAGACGCCGAAACCGGGCAGGTCAAGGGCGATCACCGTACGCGAGGCGGCGAGCCGGTCGAGGACCGGGAGCCACGCCTGCCAGTGATGCCCGATGCCGTGAATGAGGATCAGCGGCGCGCCGGCGCCACGCCGTTCGAAGGCCAGGTCCATGGCGACGAGTGAACCACTAACGACTGCGTGTGGGAATCTCGAACCAGACGGCTTTGCCTTCCCTGGTGGGTCGCGAGCCCCAGCGCCGGGCGAGCTGGTCGACCAGGTAGAGCCCGCGGCCCCCCTCGTCGTTCTCGCCCGCGCTGCGGATGCGCGGCAGGCGGAGGTCCTGGTCGAACACCTCGACCCAGACCGACTCCTCGCCCCTGCGCAGCCTCAGCGTGAACTCCTTGTCGCTCACCACCTCGTCCTCGAAGCCGGGCACGTCCCAGGACTCCTCGAACGGCAGCGGCGGCCCCTCGACGACCAGCTCCCGGCGCGGCACGCTCGCGGTCGCGGCGTGCAGCACCACGTTGGTGACGACCTCGGAGACGAGCAGGCAGGCCAGCTCGGCCCGCTCCTCGGCCACATTCCAGCTGGAGAAGGCCTCGGACGCCATCCGGCGGGCCTCGCCGACCATGATCGGCTGGGCGGGGAAGGTGCGCTCCTCGACGTCGAGGTCGGTCTGGGTGGAGCGGACCACCAGGATCGCCATGTCGTCGTCGATCTCGCCGGGCACCGCGACCGTGGCGGCCTCGGCCACCCGCTCGACCTCGGCGTCGGCCACCCTGGCCAGCTTCTCGCGGAGCACCGCGAGCGTCTCGGCGTCGCTGGGCATCCGGCCGTCGCGACCGGGACGCCGGTCGATCAGGCCGTCGGTGTAGAGGAGCAGCGCCGCGCCCGGTGGGAGGGTCCGCGTCTCCTCCTTGTAGACCAGATCGGCGTGCAGGCCCTTGGCCCGCACGCCGAGCGGCTGGCCGACCTCCTCGATCTCCAGCTCCACGCATTTGCCGTCGACCAGCAGCAGCGGCGGGGCGTGGCCGGCGTTGGCGAAGGACAGCTGCCGCGACCAGGCGTCGTAGACGAGGTACTGGCAGGTCACGATGGGCGGGATGCTGACGTCGGCGCCGCTGTCGTCCTTCTCGGGAGTGGCGATGATGCGGGTCCACTCGTCGAGCCTGGCCAGGATGTCGGCGGGTGACTTGTCGTCCTGGGCGAAGGCCCGCAGCGCCGCCCGGAGCTGGCCCATGATGGCCGCGGCCTTGGCGCCTCTGCCCTCGACGTCGCCGATGACGATGCCGACCCGGCCGGCCGAGAGCGGGATCACGTCGTACCAGTCGCCGCCGACCTGGGTCTGGATGCCCTGCCCGTGGGAGGCGAGCGGCGCCGCAGGATAGTAGCGGACCGCGATGTCGAGGCCGTCGAGCTGCGGCAACGCCCGGGGCAGCAGGTGCTTCTGGAACGACTCGGCGGTGTGTCGTTCCTCCTCGAACAGCAGCGCGTTGTCGATGGCGAGCGCGACCCGGGTGGCGATGGCGCCGACGAAGTCGCGGTCGAACGCGTCGTAGTGGGGGCTGCGCCGGTCGGTGAGGTTGGACAGCCCGAGATACATCTGGCCGAGCGTCTCGCCCCGCACACAGAGCGGGGCCACGATGGCCGAGGTCATGCCGACCTCGCCGCACAGCTTGGCGCCGCTCTCGGAGGGGCTGGGGTAGTTGCTGGTGGCGAAGTCCTCGACCAGGATCGTCTCCTGGCGGCTCATCGCGGTGCTGGCGTAGTGGGCCGGCGGGTAGCGGATCTCCGCGCCGACCGGCTTCCACGTGCCGGGCGGAGGCGTCCAGCCTTGTACGTGCTGCGACACCCGGCGGACCAGCCGGTCGCCCTCCATCAACTCGATGAAGCAGTGGTCGGCGAACTGCGGGACGAGCATCTCGGCGACGCGCTTGAGCGTCTCCTCGACGTAGAGGGAGCCGGCGAGCCGCTCGCCGATGCGTTCGAGCAGGCCGAAGCGGTCCTTCTCGCGCTCGTTGCTGCGCAGCGCCTCGCGGGCGGTGATGACGATGCCGGTCACCGAGCCGGAGGGGTGGCGCAGCGGCACCGCCTGGGCGCGCACGTAGACGATGGTGCCGTCGCCGCGGCGCACGTCGAAGGTGCCCTCCCAGACACCGCCCTTCAGCACGTGCTTGGCCAGCTCGACGGCGAGCGGGTGGTCCTTCTCCATGATCCCGAGAGACAGCACCTTCGTCTCCCGGGAGGGCGACTTGCCGGAACGGCCGAACAGCTTTTCCGCGAAGGGATTCCAGTAGAGGAGGTTGCTGAAGCGGTCCGTCACGACGACGGCCATCTCCGCATGATCAAGTACGGATGCGGCGGCGAGATGATCAGCCGCATCCTGTGACAGATCCCCCCAACGCTTCATCCGGAGACCACTCCTAGGGGAGGCATGTGCGCAAAGCGAACCACGGGCGCTCCTGCAACAGTCTTGACCGGCGGGGAGTTGGGGGTCTCCCTGGAGGAATTCAACCAAGCAGCAGCGCTGGCGTCACCGCTTGGAGACGAAAACGTGCGCGGCGACATCCCGCGGAAGCTCCGCAGGAGTGTCCTTTGCGTCTCCGTCACCTGTCACCCGCACACCGTCGTCGCTCGCCGCGAGCGTGACCTCGCGTCCGGGTTGTATCCCAACTTGCTTGAGTTTAAGCATCACGGCGGGATCGCTTTGCACTTGTTCGCTAATTCGTCGCACCACCACCGGGATGTCACGCGGCCCGGCAAGGTCGGACATCGACATCAGCACACCGGTGCCCCCCTCACCCGCCTCGGCCACGCCCAACTCGGCCAGCCCGGGAATGGGGTTGCCGTGCGGGCAGACCGTGGGGTTGTTGAGCAACATCACCAGCCGCGCCTCCACGGACTCGGACATCACGTGCTCCCACCGGCAGGCCTCGATGTGCACCTCCTCCCAGGGCAACCCGACAACGTCGATCAGCAGGCACTCCGCGAGCCGATGCTTGCGCATCACGCGGGTGGCGAGGACGCGTCCGAGGTCGGTCATCGACAGGTGCCGATCACCTTCGACCCGGACCAGGCCGTCGCGCTCCATGCGGGCCACGGTCTGGCTCACGGTGGGGCCGCTCTGCTGAAGCCGCTCGGCGATGCGCGCGCGGAGGGGGACGATGCCCTCCTCCTCGAGCTCGTAAATCGTACGGAGGTACATCTCCGTCGTATCGATCAGGCCGTGTGCGGTCAAGGCTCCTCCCAACTCAAATGCTACGCCGCTGGTGGCAGGGACTGGGCCCGTCCGCCTCGGGCACAGGGGTCACCCGAGACCCTACTTGTGAGAAGGACCCACGATGGCACCGGACGAGAACAACGCGGCGGCCCGGTTCCTTCCCCGCCACCTCGCCTGACCCCGCCGGTACGGGCTCAGCGCGACCGGTACTCCCGGAACCGGGTGACGGACAGGCCCACCGCCAGCACGACCGCCGCGCACGCGAGGCCGCCTCCGACCCAGGCGCCGGTCACGCCGAACGCCACGGCCGAGGCGCCGGCCCGCAGGTCGCCCAGCCTGGGGCCGCCGGCCACGACCACCATGAAGGCGCCCTGCATCCGCCCGCGCATCTCGTCGGGCGCGTACAGCTGCAGGATGGACTGCCGCCACACCGAGGACACCACGTCGGCCGCGCCGCCCACCGCCATGAACGCCACCACCAGCCACAACGCCTGGGCGAGCCCCGCCGCCGCCACCGCGAGCCCCCAGACGGCGATGACGACGACCAGCGCGAGCCCCTGCCGGCTGACCCGGCCGACCCAGCCGGAGAACACCGCGCCGGCGACCGAGCCGATCGCCATGGCGGAGTTCAGCCAGCCGAGCGCGATCGGGGAGCCGCCGAAGCGCTCGGCGACCAGTTCGGGGAACAGGGCCTTGGGCATGGCGAGCACCATCGCGATGATGTCGACGACGAACGACATCAGCAGCACCGGGCTGGCCAGGATGAACCTCAGGCCCTCCAACACCGACCTGGCGCCCGGCCTGGCGACCTCGCCGAGCGGGGGCAGGGCGGGCAGCCGCAGCGCGGCGTACAGGCTGGCGCTGAAGAGCAGGGCGTCGACCGCGTAGGCCGCCGCGAAGCCGGCGACGGCCAGCACGACCCCGCCGATCATCGGCCCGACGACCGCGCCCATGCTGTAGACCAGCGAGTTGAGGGCGTTGGCGGCCGGCACCTGCTCCGGGCTCAGCAGCCTGGGGATGATCGCGCCCCGGGCGGGCGAGGTGATCGCGAAGCCGGTGGCGCCCAGCGCGACCGCGCCGAGCAGTACGTACACGTTGTCCAGGCCGAGCAGGGCCTGCGCCAGGATGAACAGTGTGCTCGCCCAGGCGATGAGCGAGCCGACGATCAGCAGCCTGCGCCGGTCGACCGCGTCGGCGATCGCGCCACCCCACAGCCCGAACACGACCAGCGGGATCAGGTTGGCCAGGCCCAGCAGGCCGACCCAGAGGGAGGAGTGGGTGAGCTCCCAGACCTGCTGGCTGACGGCGACGACGGTCACCGCCAGGCCGGCGTGCGAGACGGCCTGGCCGAACCAGAGCCGGCGGTAGGCGGGGACCGCCAGGGGCCGGGTGTCCACCAGGTGTCGTTTGACCAGTTCGGCTAAATGCACCTAGGCAGGTTAGGGGGCGAGTCTTTCCAGGATCCAACCGGAGTCGGCCCGCCGGTAACGGAGCCGGTCGTGCATCCGGTCGAGCTGTCCCTGCCAGAACTCCAGCTCGGACGGCACGACCCGGAAGCCTCCCCAGAAGTCGGGCACCGGCGGCTCCTCCGGCCAGCGGGCCGCCAGCTCCTCGTAGCGGGCGTCGAGCTCCTCCCGCGAGCTCACCACCTCGGACTGGCGCGACGCCCAGGCCCCGATCCGCGACCCGTACGGCCTGGAGTGGTAGTAGTCGGCCGACTCCTCGCGCGCGAGCGTCTCCACCGAGCCCTCCACGCGCACCTGGCGGCGGATCGGATGCCACGGGAACAACAGCGAGGCGTACGGGTTGGCGGCCAGGTCGCGGCCCTTGCGCGAGGCGTAGTTCGTGTAGAAGACGAAGCCGCGCTCGTCGTAGCCCTTGAGCAGGACGGTCCTCGCGCTGGGGCGGCCCTGCGCCGAGGCGGTGGCCAGCACCATCGCGTTGGGCTCCGGCAGCCCGGCGGCCAGGGCCTCCTCGAACCACACGGTGAACTGCGTGACGGGGTCGGCCGCCATTCCGGACTCGAGCAGCGGCTGACCTTCGTAGGTGCGGCGTAGCCCCGCCAGGGAGGGCGGCCGAGAGGATGTATCCACGAGAGGGTATTGTGTCGCGCTTAGTGGCAGATCCCACGCAACGCCTCCTACCAGCGGTTATGCCGTTCGGCCGGGTCCGGAGACCGAGCATGAACTGGCAGGGGGTTAAATTGACCCGCCGGTATCTCGACATCAAGGCATTGCCGGAACATGGCAAGAAAGGGAGGCGGCCAGACATGTCCGACTTCAAACCCGGCCTCGAAGGTGTTGTGGCTTTCGAGACCGAGATCGCGGAACCGGACAAGGAAGGGGGCGCCCTGCGTTATCGGGGCGTCGACATCGAGGAGCTGGTCGGTCGCGTCCCCTTCGGGCACGTGTGGGGCTTGCTGGTCGACAACAAGTTCCAGCCGGGCCTCCCCCCGGCGGAGCCGTACCCCATTCCTGTCCACTCCGGTGACATCCGGGTAGACGTGCAGAGCGCGCTCGCCATGCTGGCTCCGGCCTACGGCTTCCAGGCGCTGCACGACATCAGCGACGAGGAGGCCCGCGACCAGCTCGCGCGCGCCTCCGTGATGGCGCTGTCGTTCGTGGCGCAGTCGGCCCGTGGCCTCGGCCTGCCGATGGTGCCCCAGAGCCGCGTCGACGAGGCCAGCACCATCGTCGAGCGTTTCATGATCCGCTGGCGCGGTGAGCCTGATCCCAAGCACGTCAAGGCCATCGACGCCTACTGGACCTCCGCCGCCGAGCACGGCATGAACGCCTCCACGTTCACCGCCCGCGTCATCGCCTCCACCGGCGCCGACGTGGCCGCCGCGCTCTCGGGCGCGGTCGGCGCCATGTCCGGCCCGCTGCACGGCGGCGCACCGGCCCGCGTCCTGCACATGATCGAGGGCGTCGAGCAGATGGGCGACGCCAAGAAGTACGTGCGGAGCGAGCTCGACAAGGGCCAGCGCCTGATGGGCTTCGGCCACCGCGTCTACCGTGCCGAGGACCCGCGGGCCCGGGTGCTCCGCCGCACCGCCAAGGAGCTCGACGCGCCTCGCTACGAGGTGGCGGCGGCGCTGGAGCAGGCGGCGCTCGAGGAGCTGTCCGCGCGCAAGCCCGACCGTGTGCTGGCCACCAACGTCGAGTACTGGGCCG
Source organism: Nonomuraea sp. CX421 (assembly GCF_059358955.1). Classification (NCBI taxonomy): domain Bacteria; kingdom Bacillati; phylum Actinomycetota; class Actinomycetes; order Streptosporangiales; family Streptosporangiaceae; genus Nonomuraea; species Nonomuraea sp. CX421. Next base: position 35,881 of record NZ_JCADBK010000038.1, read on the forward strand.
CCGTGGTCCTGGACTTCGCCGAGGTGCCCTCGCACATGTTCACCTCGATGTTCACCTGCGCCCGCACGGCCGGCTGGGCCGCGCACATCCTGGAGCAGAAGCGTACGGGCCGGCTCGTCCGTCCCAGCGCCGACTACATCGGCCCGGCCTCGCGGCCGCTGTCCGACGTGCCCGGCGCCGCCGAGGTCGCCGGCACCGTCTGATTCACGCGTCTGATTCACGCGTCTGAATCCCCCGCCTGACTTCGACCCCGCGAACGGCCCGCCGACCCATCGGCGGGCCGTTCTCGTACGTCCGGCTGTGAAAGTTTCACGCCACGCGTCTCACAATCCGGACTTGGTCCAAGGCACCAGCGGCACGTCAGTACCCTGGTCAGGTGGCTGACATCGTGATTCCCGCTGACATCAAGCCCGCCGACGGCCGCTTCGGCTGCGGGCCCTCGAAGGTCCGTACCGAGCAACTGGCCGCGCTCGCCGCCTCCGGCGCGAGCCTCATGGGCACCTCCCACCGCCAGAAGCCGGTCAAGAACCTGGTCGGCCGGGTGCGTTCCGGGCTCGCCGACCTGTTCTCGCTGCCCGAGGGCTACCAGGTCGTGCTGGGCAACGGCGGCACCACCGCGTTCTGGGACATCGCCGCCTTCGGGCTCATCCGCGACAGGTCGCAGCACCTGTCCTTCGGCGAGTTCTCCTCGAAGTTCGCCACCGTCGCCAAGAAGGCGCCGTGGCTGGGCGAGCCCACGGTGATCGCCTCCGAGGTCGGCACCCACCCCGCCGCGGTGGCCGAGGACGGCGTCGACGTCTACGCGCTCACCCACAACGAGACCTCGACCGGCGTCGCGATGCCGATCACGCGGGTGGGCTCCGACGACGCGCTGGTGCTCGTCGACGCCACCTCCGGGGCGGGCGGCCTGCCCGTCTCCGTGTCGGAGACCGACGTCTACTACTTCGCGCCGCAGAAGAGCTTCGCCTCCGACGGCGGCCTGTGGATCGCGCTCATGTCGCCGCGCGCCCTGGCCAGGGTCGAGGAGATCGCCGCGTCGGGCCGCTACGTGCCCGAGTTCTTCAGCCTGCCGGTCGCGATCGACAACTCCGCCAAGGACCAGACCTACAACACCCCGGCCGTGGCGACGCTGTTCCTGCTGGCCGACCAGCTCGACTGGATGAACGGCAACGGCGGCCTGGCCTGGACCACCGCCCGCACCGCCGACTCCGCCCAGCGCCTCTACACGTGGGCCGACAAGACGTCCTACACCACGCCGTTCGCGGCACCCGAGTTCCGGTCCCAGGTGGTCGGCACGATCGACTTCGCGGACGGGGTCGACGCGGCGGCCGTGGCCAAGGTGCTGCGCGCCAACGGCATCGTCGACACCGAGCCCTACCGCAAGCTCGGCCGCAACCAGCTGCGCATCGCGATGTTCCCGGCGATCGACCCGGCCGACGTCGAGGCGCTGACGGTCTGCGTCGACTACGTGGTCGAGCGCCTCTGACGCGTCTCGCGTGACGACTCATCGAGGAGGGTGACGCGTCGCCCTCCTCGACGTCCCGCGTGAGGAAGGCTCCTGGCGGCCCGCCACGGGGCGCGTACGGCGCCTCCGGCTCCACGCCGCCCCTCAACGCGCCCGGCGGCGGCGCCTCGCGCCGCAGGTGGATCAGTAGGCGGGATAGGGGCTCTCGGACCGCTTGCGCCGCAGGAACCAGGCGGCGATGACCCCGCCGATCAGCCCGAACAGGTGGCCCTGCCACGAGATGCCCTGCTGGTTGGGCAGCAGGCCCCACAGGATCGAGTAGTAGGCGATCGCCACCCCGATGGCGATCACAATGTCGAGGATGCGGCGGTCGAACAGGCCACGGGCCACGACGAAGCCGAAGTAGCCGAACACCAGCCCGCTTGCCCCGACCGTGATCACGCCGGGGCTGGTGAACCAGGTGCCGAAGCCGCCGACGACGATGATGACCGCGCTGGCCGCCAGGAACTTGCCGACGCCGCGGAGCGCCGCTAGGAAGCCGAGGATGAGCAGCGGCAGCGAGTTGGCCATGAGGTGGCCGAAGCCGACGTGCAGGAACGGCGCGAAGACGATGCCGAGGAGCCCGTCAGGATCCCAGCCGACGATGCCGAACTGGTGGTCGAGGGTGCCGTTGAGCATGTAGTCGACGATCTCGACGCCCCACATGACACCCAGCACGCCGACCATGATGACGAGCGCGCTCACGGCTCCCGTCAGGAGGGTGCCCGCGCCGCGCTTGGCTGACTCGAACGCGGACCTCGAATAGTCGCTCATGCGCTCCTCCTGCTAGACCGTCCTCTCTTTTACCGTACGGGCCGCAAGTCATGCATGCGTAAAAGAAACCCCCTCCCCGGCAGGGAGGGGGTATGGCGTGGCTACTCGCCCTTCCATTGGGGGGCACGCTTTTCGGCGAAGGCCGCCGCGCCCTCCATGGCGTCCTTCGTCCCGAACACCGGGTTGACGATGGCGCCCTGCTTGCTGAACATCTCCTCCAGGGACCAGTCCTGGGACTCGATGATCACCTTCTTGGTGGCGGCGACCGCCAGCGGCGCGTTGGCCGCGATCCGGCGAGCCAGCTCGATCGCCCCGTCCAGCGCCGCGCCCGGCTCGGTGATCCGGTTGACCAGGCCCAGCTCGTACAGCCGGGCGGCCGAGTAGTGGTCGCCGGTCAGGGCGATCTCCATGGCGACGTGGTAGGGGATGCGGCGCGGCAGTCGCATGATGCCGCCCGCGCCGGCCACCAGGCCCCGCTTGGGCTCGGGCAGACCGAACTTGGACTCCGAAGACGCCACGATGACGTCGCAGGCCAGAGCCAGCTCGAACCCGCCCGCCAGGGCGTAGCCCTCGATGGCCGCCACCAGCGGCTTCTTAGCGGGCGCCTCGGTCAGGCCGCCGAAACCGCGCCCTTCGACGATGGGCACGTCGCCGGTCAGGAACCCCTTGAGGTCCATGCCCGCGCAGAACGTGCCGCCCGCGCCGGTCAGGACGTAGGCGGAGACGTCGGGGCGGGCGTCGAGCGCGTCGACCGCTTCGGCGATGCCCCGTGCCACCGCCCCGTTCACGGCGTTGCGCGCCTTGGGACGGTTGATCGTGATGATGGCTACGCCGTCGGACTCTTCGACGAGTACTTCGTCAGACACGGGACCTCACTTGGGCTGGAAGCGGATGCCGCCGTCGAAGCGGATGACTTCGCCGTTCATGTAGTCGTTCTCCACCAGGGAGCGCACCAGGTGCGCGAACTCGTCGGCCCGGCCCATGCGCTTGGGGAACACCACGGGCGCCACCAGCTTGGCCTTGAACTCGTCGGCGTTGGCCGAGAAGCCGTAGATGGGGGTGTCGATGATGCCGGGGCAGATCGTGTTGACCCGCACGCCGATCGCCGCCAGGTCGCGGGCCGCGGGCAGCGTCATGCCCACGATGCCACCCTTGGAGGCGGAGTAGGCCAGCTGGCCGGTCTGCCCTTCGAGGGCGGCCACGGAGGCGGTGTTGACGACCACGCCCCGCTGCCCGTCGGCGTCGACCGGCTCGGTCTTGGAGATCGCGGCCGCGCCGATGCGCATCAGGTTGAACGTGCCGATCAGGTTGACCTCGATGACCTTGCGGTAGGAGGCCGGGCTGTGCGGGGAGCCGTCACGGTTGACGGTGCGCTCGGCCCAGCCGATGCCCGCACTGTTGACGACCACGCGCAGCGGCTTGCCGGTGGCGACGGCGGCGTCCACGGCCGCCTGCACCTGCTCGTCGTCCGACACGTCGGTCTTGGCGAAGACCCCGCCGAGCTCGTCGGCGACGGCCTTGCCGCGCTCCTCGTTGAGATCGGCGATGACCACTGTCGCGCCCTGTCGCGCGAGCTCACGGGCGGTGGCCTCACCGAGGCCGCTGGCACCGCCGGAGATTATTGCTGCAGATCCGTTCACGTCCATAACCGGGACCCTAACCCGCGTACCGAATGAAGTTCTACTCGGGGGCGGTTAAATCTCACCCACGGCACTGTCGACGTCGGAGTAGACCTTGATGCGCCGGTCGAGCCCCGTCGTGCGCAGGATGCGGGCCACCGGTGCCTGCGGAGCGGCCAGCGAGACCCCGCCGCCCTCTCCGGTGGCCAGCCGCCACGCCTCGATCAGCACGGACAGGCCGCTGGAGTCCATGAACGACAGTTGCTGGAGGTCGAGGACGAGCCGGGCGCTGTCCTGTTTGATGGCGTCTCGGACCTCGTCGCGGAGGAACGGGGCGGTGAACAGATCGAGCTCGCCCTCAACGGCGACCACCACGGCGTCGCCCAGGGCATGTCGCGCAAGCCGCAGCTTCATTGGGCCCCTCCTCGATGAGCCACTGTACTTCGACATCCCCGGATACCGGGCATGCACAACTACGATCAGTCGCATGCGGGAGGACGAGTCGGAGACGGGAGTGCGCCTTCCGGTCATCCCGTTGAGCCCGCTGCGAGCGGTGTTGCGCCGCATGGCGATCGCGGCGGCGATCGTCCTGGCGATGTTCGCGCTGGTGGCGATGGATCTGGACGGCTACCGCGACACCGCCGACGGCAAGGTGTCGCTGCTGGACGCGCTCTACTACGTCACGGTGTCGATCTCCACCACGGGTTACGGTGACATCACCCCGGTCAGCTCCGAGGCCAGGATCATCAACATCGTGGCCGTGACGCCGTTGCGCATCGCCTTCCTCGTCGTCCTCGTGGGCACCACGCTCGAGGTTCTCACCAGGCGCACCCGTGATGCCATCAGGATCGAACGCTGGAGGGCCAGGTTGCACGATCACACGGTGATCATCGGCTACGGCACCAAGGGCCGGGCGGCGATCCGCACGCTGCTGGAGAACGAGCGGACCCGCGACTCGATCGTGGTGGTCGACCCCCAGCCGGCGATGATCGACGAGGCCACGGCCGACGGGTTCGTCGGGGTCGTCGGCGACGGCACCCGCAGTCACGTGCTCAACCGCGCCCGCATCGGCACCGCCAAGGAGATCATCGTCGCCACCCAGCGCGACGACACCTCGGCTCTGGTGACGCTCACGGCCCGCAGCCTCAACCCCACCGCGACGATCGTGGCCGCCGTCCGCGAGGCCGAGAACGACCCGCTGGTACGGCAGAGCGGCGCCGACGTGGTGATCACGTCATCCGAGGCCGCCGGCCGGATGCTCGGCGTGGCCACCCAGAGCCCCGCGGTCAGCACCCTGATTGAGGACTTCCTCGCCTACGGCCGGGGCCTCGACCTGTTCGAGCGCGCGGTGGCGCCCGAGGAGGTCGGCAGGCCGCCGTCCGCGTGCGAGGAGATCGTGGTGGCCGTGGTCAGGGGCCGTGAGGTCATGACCTACGCCGACCCTCGTGTGTCAACCCTCCGGGCGGGCGACCGGGTCGTGGTCATCCACGTTCCGGCGCCGGGATAGCGAAGCCGTACGGCAGCTCCAGGCGGTGGGCGGCGAGCAGCTCGGCGTCGGCCAGCAGCTCGCGGGTGGGCCCGTCGGCGGCGATCACGCCGTCCGACAGGATGAGCGAGCGGTCGCAGAGCTCCAGCGCGTACGGCAGGTCGTGGGTGACCATGAGCACGGTGACGTCGAGCGAGCGCAGGATCTCGGCCAGCTCCCGGCGGGCGGCCGGGTCGAGGTTGGACGACGGCTCGTCCAGCACCAGGATCTCGGGCGCCATCGCCAGCACGGTCGCCACGGCCACCCTGCGGCGCTGGCCGAACGACAGGTGGTGGGGCGGCCGGTCGATGGCGTCGAGCATGCCGACCCGGTCGAGGGCCGCCTTGACGACCCGTTCCAGCTCCTCTCCGGCGACGCCGGAGTTGGCCGGGCCGAAGGCGACATCGTCCCTGACCGTGGGCATGAAGAGCTGGTCGTCGGGATCCTGGAAGACCAGGCCGACGCGCTGCCTGATCTCCTTGAGGGTGTCCTTGCGCACCGGGGTGCCGGCCACGGTGACCGCGCCGTGGCCGGCGGTGAGGATGCCGTTGAGGTGCATGACCAGCGTGGTCTTGCCGGCGCCGTTGGGGCCGAGCAGGGCGACCCGCTCTCCCCTGCCGATCGTGAAGTCGACGCCGAACAGGGCCTGGGTCCCGTCGGGGTAGGCGTAGGCGAGACGGCTCACTTCGAGAGAGTTCACGTTGGGAGAGTTCCGTTGAGTCACGTTCAGAGAGTTCACAGCGACAGTCCCAACACCGCCAGCGCGAGGATCGGCAGGGCGAGCGCGGTGCCCCACTGCCTAGCAGACGCCGAAATTTCGCCGATTATCGGCATCTGGCCTGAATAACCGCGGCTCAGCATCGCCAGATGCACCCTCTCACCCCGCTCGTACGAGCGGATGAACAGGGCGCCGGCCGACCGGGCGATCACCGGGATGTGCCGGAAATTTCGTGCTTCGAAGCCCCGGGACTCCCGAGCCACCTTCATCCGCCGCATCTCGTCCAGGATCACGTCCAGATAGCGGAGCATGAACATGGCGATCTGCACCAGCAGGCTCGGCAGCCGGAGCCGCTGCGCGCCGAGCAGGATGACGCGCGGCTCGGTCGTGGCGGCCAGCAGGATGGAGGCGACCACGCCGAGGGTCGCCTTGGCCAGGATGTTCCACGCCGCCCAGAGCCCTTCGACGCTCAGCGAGAGCCCGAGCACCGTGATGCGCTCCCCCATCCCGATGACGGGGATGAGGAAGGCGAACAGCACGAAGGGCAGCTCGATCACCATCCGCCGCAGGACGTAGGGCAGGGGCACCCTGGCGAGCAGCGCGACCGCCACCAGCATCACGGCGTAGACCGCGAACGCCCAGAACCGCTCCCTCGGCGTGGCCACGACCACGAGGGCGAAGGAGAAGACGGCGAGCAGCTTGCACTGCGGCGGCAGCCGGTGCACGGCCGAACCACCCGGCAGATAGAGCTGATGCCGATGCCCCGCGCCCACCACTCACCGTCTCTCGTTCACGTGCTCAGACCCTGACCCTGTCGCGACCACGCGCGGCGTAACCCACGGCTCCGGCGATGAGCAGCACCAGCCCCACGCCGAGGATCCCCGCGACGCCCACCGGGATGCCGCCCACGTCACCGTAGTCGGCCAGCGCCCATGAGCCGAACAGGTGGTCGGTCGCCTGGCCGAGGAAGCCCTTCTCCTCGGCGACCGACTCCAGCCCGTCGGGGCTGGAGGAGGCGAAGAAGGACACCACCCCGGCCAGCAGCGCCGTCACACCGAGGCCACCGAGCAGGAACGGCCTGATCCCGCCGCCCGTGGCCACCGGCCGCTCGGGCCGCACCGTCGTGGCGCCCTCGGGACCCCGCAGCACCAGCGGAGCGGCCACGCCGCGCGCGCCGTACACCAGGTCGGGCCGGACGGCCAGCACCGCGCCCACGGTGAGGGCGGTGATCACGGCCTCGCCGACGCCGATCAGCACGTGCACCCCGCCCATCGCGGCGGCCACCGCGGACACCTCGATCGGCGCGGTGCCACCGATCCAGAACAGCAGCGTGAACGCCAGCGCGGAGGCGGGCACCGAGACCAGCGCGGCGAGGAACGCGGCCACCGTGATGGCGCCCTTGCCCCTGGCCACGCGGCTGACCAGCAGGAAGACGCCCCAGCCGACCAGCACGGTGACGATGCCCATGATCGTGATGTTGACGCCCAGCGCCGTCAGCCCGCCGTCGGCGAAGAACACGCCCTGCACGAGCAGGACCACGGCCATGCACAGGACACCTGTGTACGGCCCGACGAGTATCGCGGCCAGCGCGCCTCCGAGCAGGTGGCCGCTGGTCCCCGCGGCGATGGGGAAGTTGAGCATCTGGACGGCGAAGATGAACGCGGCGACGAGACCCGCCATGGGAGCGGTGCGGTCGTCGAGTTCGCGCTTGGCGCCGCGCAGACAGACCGCGACCCCGGCGGCCGCGACCGCTCCGGCCGAGATGGACACGGCGGCGTTGAAGAAGCCATCGGGTACGTGCACGACATCCTCCGAAAGAGGCGAGAAGAACAGGGCCTACTTTAGGACATCGCCTTGCAGTTGCACATAGATGGCAATTAGCGAAAGAACCTTCTCACCAGCGCACGAGCCGTGATTTTGCGCACAACGGCGCTCAACTTCCCCTTACCCGGGGTGGCGTAGGGCCGCACGCTCCTGAGCAGGGCCGCTGCTCGCAACCGGCACGGCTTGGCGACCGTCGCGGCGTCGGCCTCGATCCTGAACCTCGCCGGCGGCCCGCCCAGCTCCACCTCCAGATAGGCGTCCCAGGTGCCGGGCGCGAACCTGCCGACCGCCGGCCGGGCCGCGAAGCCGCCGCCCGTCAGGGCGACCACCGGCTCGGCGTACTCGCCGCCCGTGCGCCGCTCGCGCCAGACCACCCGGCGCACGACCGACGCCTCGGGAATCGCCCCCGCGACCGTGACCTCGCCCTCCATCACCAGCCGGTGGCCGAGCGACCATCTCGTCCTGGTCAGCCGCGCGTTGCCGGGCACCGTCCGCAGGTGCCCGCCGATGTCGACGCTGAGGTTGCCGTTGTCCCTGGTGAAGTACGGCATGGCAACGACGCCGTCGATGAGCCGGGGCGCGGGCCGGGCCACGTCGTCGTCACGGTCGGCGCCCAGCCGGCCGGACCTGACGACGCCCTCCAGCTCGATCGCGACGCGCAGGTCCCAGATCCCGGAGTCGAGCGCGCCCACGTCGACCAGAGCGGTGAACTCGTCGCCGTCGTAGCCGGCGGGCACCACCACCTCGGCCGCCGGGTCTCTCCGGGCCCGCAACACGAGGTAGATGCCGTGGTGCACGCGCATGCCGTCGAGTGCGGCCGTGCCGGAGACCACCAGCCGGTCGGCCTCCCAGCGCAGCCCCGTGAGGCGGCGGCGCACGGCGGCGTTCTCGATGCGGGCCAGCCGCGCCAGCCGGTCGACGTCGCCGAGGGCGGCCAGCCGTTCCCGGTCGGTGCGGTGGAGCCGCTCGTAGACGCCGGGGGTCAGCCACTCGTCGCAGAGCGCGGCCACGCCTTCGGCGATGTCCTTGCGGCGTACCTCGTCGGCCGCCAGGAACGGGGCGCCGAGCTGGGCGAACGCGTCGAGCCGGAAATGCCGGCCGAGCAGGTGGTCGCGCAGCGGGCCGGGCGGGATGTGCTCGGTCATCAGCCGGATCGGGCCCCTGATCATCGCCAGCCAGGCGACCGGGTCTCTGCTGTCGGGCTGCTGCATGACGCTGCTGCCGTCGGGCCGGGCGACCAGGTGGTAGCAGTCGTAGTCGGCGACCACGGAGATCACGCCGGCGTGGCAGTAGGCGTGCACCGTGAAGTGGAGGTCCTCGCCGACGAGCACTCCCTCGGCGAACCTGATGCGATGCCGTTCGAGCAGGTCGCGGCGGTAGAGCTTGAAGCAGCACAGGCTGTTGTAGACGGCGCTGTCGGCTAAGCCGGCCCGCTCGGTGTTGCGGGTGAACATTGAGACCGGCGCCCGGCGGCCGTGGCCGGCGATCCGGCCGAGCACGATGTCGGAGCCGTTGCGGTCGGCCATGGCGACCATCCGCTCCAGGGCTTCGGCGCCGAGATAGTCGTCGGCGTCGCAGAAGAAGACGTAGCGGCCGGTGGCGTGCTGGAGGCCGACGTTGCGCGGCCGTCCGGCGCCTCTGCCGGCGAGGCCGTCGAGGCGGACCACCCTGACGGCGTCGGGGTGGTAGGCGGCGTAGAGCTCCAGCAGCTCCGCGGTGCCGTCCGTCGACCCGTCGTCGACGACCACGATCTCCTTGCGCACCCGCTGGACGAGCGCCGAGGTAAGGCATCGGTCCAGGTAGGGGCGGGCGTCACGGGCCGGGATGACGATGCTGACATCCACTGCCTCCTCGCCTTTCCCAGATGTCGTCACAGTCACAGCCGCGCCCCTCAGCCGTTACGATTCGCTCCCGACTCGTTTCAGTATGTGACCAACGCCGGTTCCCGGGGGGCCGATCGCCGGTCTTCGTCCGCCCCATTTCCCGTCCTGCGCGATTCGCCACGAAGCGCAGACAGTGCAGGTAAATCCGCCAAGCACCACAATTAGTGACCAGCGAATCACCTGAGGGGGCGCTGTTTTCCCACCTGGAGTGGAGAACTTTCTCCACCGGGAGGGGTGCCTTACCCTCCGAGGGTCGCGGGTGATCCATTGGGGGCCCCGGCGCGTCTACGCTTAGGCGACCTTGACCGGAGAGGGGGCGGATTTGGGACCTGATCCGCGTAGCCGGATGGCGTCCGGCTCGGCCGTGCACACTGCCGAGTTCATCGTCTCCTCAGCACGACTGGCAGAGCTCTACGAGTGCTCGGCGCTGCTCCGCCGTACGAGGGTGCGGGCGGAGGAGATCGTGGACGAGGCGCGAGCGCTGCTCGCCGAGGCCGAGCGGGAGGGCGATCCGGTGCGGATCCTCATGCTCACCTCCCAGCTCGACGAGGCGCGCCAGGCGTACCGCAAGGTGCTCAACGCCTACGTGACGATCTGCCGCAGGATCAACGAGGAGCGCCAGGAGATCATCCAGGCTCAGATGGAACGCGAGCGGGCGACCCGCTTGTCAGGCGTGGCCTGACGCCCTACCGTCAGGACATGCCTGACTGGAAGGAAAAGCTCCGCTGCTCGTTCTGCCACAAGAAGAGCGCGGAAGTCGCCAAGCTGATCGCCGGGCCCGGCGTACACATTTGCGACCAGTGCGTCGGCCTGTGCTCCGAGATCCTGAAGGACGAGCGGCTCTCCGCCTCCACCGAGCCACGGCTCCCACCGTGGGAGACGCTGACCGACGACCAGGTCCTCGACCATCTCCCCAAGATCGTCGCCGTGCAGGCGCAGATCGACGACAACCTGCACGACTGGGTGCGCCACCTGCGCACCCGCGACGTCAGCTGGGAGCGCATCGGCGCCTCCCTCGGCATGACGCGACAGTCGGCCTGGGAACGCTTCCGGTAATGACCTCGTCCGGCGGCGGTAAACCGATGTGACTCATGGGACGTCCCATAACCAGGGAGGCCCACCATGCGCGTCCTAGACGGCCTCGCGGGGTCCGATCTCGAAGCAATCCAGCTGGAGCTGGTCCTGATCGTGGCCCTGCACGAAGAGGCGGAGCGGCTCGCCGCTGAATGAAACGGGCTCCAGCTCCCCGGCCGCACTCCGGGGAGCTGGAGCAGGGGGCCCGGTCACGCTCTGCCCCTGGCCCGGAAGGCCGCCGTCTTGACCCGGTTCTGGCAGGTCGTGGAGCAGAACCGGCGGGTGCCGTTGCGGGAGACGTCCACGTACACGCGGTCGCAGTGCGGTGCCGTGCACACGCCGAGGCGGTCGCCGAACTCACTGCCCAGCACCATCGCGAGCCCGGTGGCACAGCTCGCCGCCCAGTCGCCGGCCATCGTGCCGCCAGGCCCGTGGAAGTGCAGGTGCCAGGGCTCGCCGTCGTGCCGTTCGAGCATGGGCCGGGCGCGGGTCTCCGTCAGCAGGTCGTTGACCTGCCGAGCCGCCGCGTCGAGGTCGTCCCGCGCGACCGCCTCGAAGACGGCGCGGAGCCGGGCCGCGGTCGCGGCCAGCTCGTCGGCTTCCGCCTCGGTGACTTCGCGATGACTCGGATAGACGGCACGCAGGGCGCTGTCAGCGGCCGCGACGCGATCGCCGCGCGGGGGGACGGTCCGGCCATGCCTCTCGCCTGGGGTCAGCGCGTTGACCAGCTCCACCGCCACCCGCACGACCAAGTCCGTGTGACTGTTGAAGTTCAATTGACTGGTTACACCTTTGTGTTCTAGCTTGTGACTGTCGAAATTATAGATGACAGTTACAAGGAGACGATTGTGCTCACCCACGATGCCGCACTCGACTGGATCGCGCGCTGGGACCGCCAGCAGGAGGGTTACCTGCCCGATCGCGAGGAGCGCTTCACCGCGCTGATCGACGCGGTCGAGGCCCTTGACCGCCCCGATCCGCTGGTCATCGACCTCGGCTGTGGCCCCGGGTCACTCTCCGCCCGCCTGCTCGACCGGCTGCCCAAGGCCACCGTCATCTCGGTCGACGCCGACCCGCTGCTGCTCGGGCTCGGGCGGGCCGCCTACCCGCGGCTCACGTTCGTCTCCGCCGACCTGCGCCGCCCCGGCTGGTCACGCTCGCTCGGCCTGGACCGGCCCGCCGACGCCGCGGTGAGCACCACGGCACTGCACTGGATCTCCGAGCAGGACCTCCGGCCCATGTACGCCGAACTGGCCGGCGTCCTGCGTCCCGGCGGTCTGCTGCTCAACGGCGACCACCTCGACAGTGACGACACCACCCCGGCCATCGCCCGTCTCGAACGCGCCGTACACGATCGGGAGACCGAGCGCAGGTTCGCCGGCGACCGCCCCGAGGACTGGCGCCAGTGGTGGGACGCGGTCGCCGCCGACCCCGCCTTCGCCGACCTCCACGTGGAGCGCGTCACCGCGGGCGCCCACCACCACGGCTCCGAGTCGCACCTGCTCTCCACGCACGTCGAAGCCCTCCGCGACGCGGGGTTCCGGGAAACCGGCACCCTGTGGCAGCGCGGCAACAACCGCCTGCTGTGCGCCATCCGCGACTGATCGGGACATCCGCACCGTCCCACCCTCACCCACGTCCCAAGCAGCCACCAAGAATCGGCCCCGGCACGCGCGTCCGGGGTGAGGCCGGCCATCGGGGTGACTACAAGCAAAGGACATGAACGGAAATCTCATGCCCGTGCTTACCAGGGTCCTCGGCGCCGTCGTGCTCACCTCCTGCGCCGTCCCCGGCCTCGGAGCCGGCAGCGCCGCCTATGCCCAGGCCCGCGGCCCCGTGTGCGCGGGCGCGGCTCCACAGCCGGCGTCCACCGTGTCCGACCGTGACCACGACCACGACCGAGGCCGTGACCACGACCGGGGCGGTGACCATGACCGAGGCCGTGACCACAACCGGGGCCGTGACCACGACCAGGACCATGACCGCGACCCCAACCGGGGTCGTGACCACGACCACGACCGTTCGGGCCCCGACTCCGAGAAGATCGCCGCGTGGCGGGCGGCGGAGCGCACCTGCGTCCGCGCCTTCAGGCAGGACAGGTCCGCGCGGGGACGTGACTGCTACAAGCGCTACCAGTCCTTCATGGTGGCCCGCGGCGGCGCGAAGACCCAGGAGACCAACGACACCAACTGGGGGCAGATGACGCCGGAGCAGAAGCAGGCCGCCCGGCAGGCGACGTTGAAGAGGTTCAAGGACTTCCAGCTGAAGTGCTGCCCGGACGCACAGTTCCCCGGCGTGTGAACGGCTGACACCCCGTCGGCACGGCCCGGATCTGCGGGCCGTGCCTCCATCGGACACGGCGAACATGCGAAACGCCCTCCGGGAGGATCTCCCGGAGGGCGTTTCGATTGGTAGCGGGGGCAGGATTTGAACCTACGACCTCTGGGTTATGAGCCCAGCGAGCTACCGAACTGCTCCACCCCGCGTCGCTGAGATAAGACTACCCGACTTCTGGACCACTCGCGCCAGGCACGCGGACATCAGGGGGTGGGCACGATCATGGGGGTGCCGACGACGGGGTCGGGCACGACGACGCACGGCAGGTCGAACACCTCCTGGATGAGCGCCGCGTCCACGATGTCGGCCGGTGCGCCCTGGGCGACGACCCGCCCGTCCTTCATGGCCACGAGATGGTCGGCGAACCGGCATGCCTGGTTGATGTCGTGCAGCACGGCGATGACCGTGCGCCCCTCGTCACGCAGCCGGGCGAACAGGGCGAGCAACTCGTACTGGTGCGTGATGTCGAGGAACGTCGTGGGCTCGTCGAGCAGGAGATAGGGCGTCTCCTGGGCCAGCACCATCGCGACCCACACCCGCTGGCGCTGGCCGCCGGACAACTCCTCCACCGGCCGCTCGGCCAGCTCCTCGACGCCGGCCGCGGCCAGAGCCTCGTCCACAGCCCGCTCGTCCTCGGCCGACCAGGTGGACAGCAGCGACTGGTGCGGGTAGCGGCCACGGGCGACCAGCCGCCTGACGGCGATGTTCTCCGGGGCGGCGAGCTGCTGGGGCAGGAATCCGATCTCCCTGGCGATGGCCTTGGGCTTGTAGCCGAAGACGTCGCCGCCGTCGAAGGAGACCGTGCCGGTCGTGGGCCTGAGCAGCCGCACGAAGGACCGCAGCAAGGTCGACTTCCCGCAGGCGTTCGGGCCGATGATCGCGGTGAACGCGCCGTCCACGACGTCGAGGTCGACGTTCGCCGACACCACCCGCTCGCCGTACGCGAGCGTGATGTCCCGGGCGGTGAGCCGGGTGGCCGGAGGTGCGGCCGGGCGTCCGGTCGGAGGTGCGGTCACGGTCGCTTCACTTCCCTGAAGAGCAGCCAGATGAGATAACACCCGCCGATCGCGGTCGTCACCACGCCGACCGGCAGCGCCATCGGCGCCAGCAGCAGCTGGGCGACGAGGTCGGCGGTCAGGAGCAGCACCGCGCCGGTCAGCGCGGCGGGCACCAGGGGCACGCCGGCGGCACCGGTGAGGCGGCGGCCGATCTGGGGGGCGGCGAGCGCGATGAACACGATCGGCCCGGCGATCGCCGTCACGGTGGCGGTGCAGCCGACACCGACCAGGACGATCAGCAGCCGGAGCCGGTTCAGGCCCACACCGGAGGTGACGGCGAGCTCGTCGCCGAGAGCGGACTGGTGCATGGCGTGCGACAGCGTGACCAGCGCCAGCATGAGACCACCGATGATGAGGAACGGCAGCCGGACCTCGTCCCAGTCGACGCCGTTCAGCGAGCCCGCGCTCCACCCGGTGGCGGCGATCGCCACCTCCAGCTCGGCTCGCAGCTCGATCCAGGAGTTGACCGCGGTCAGGATGGCGTTCATGGCGATGCCGATGACGATCAGCCGCAGCCCGCTGAGCCCGGATTTCAGCGACAGGACGTAGATGGCGAGCGCGGCCAGCAGGCCGCCGGCCACCGATCCGATGGCGAGCTGCGCGGCGGTCCCGCTCAGCACGGTGATCGCGACCAGCGCGCCGGTGTAGGCGCCGGCGTCGAGGCCGATGACGTCCGGACTGCCGAGCGCGTTGCGGGTGAGGTTCTGGAAGACCGCGCCTGCCAGCCCCAGGGAAGCACCGAAGACCAGCGCGGCGGCCACGCGGGGCAGCCGCCAGTCACGGATCACCACCACCGAGTCGCCCTGGCCGGCGAGCGCCGAGAGCACCTCCGACGGCGTGGCCCAGGAGGCGCCTCGGCAGAGCCCGGCGAGGGCGAGGGCCAGCCCGGCGCCGACCAGCGCGAGCGACACCAGCACGGTACGCCGTTCGACCATGACCGAGAACGGGCCGGCGCGCAGCACGAGGGAGCTCACAGGGACACCGCCCCGTAGCGCCGGACGACCCAGATCAGTACGGGGCCGCCCAGGAAGGCGGTGACGACGGCCACGGGCACCTCACCGGTGGGCAGCAGGACCCGCGAGGCGATGTCCGACACCAGCAGCATGATCGGGCCGAGCAGCACGGTGTGGGCCATCAGCCAGGGGATGGATCCGGCGGACAGCCGCCGGGCCAGGTGCGGGACCATGAGGCCGACGAAGGCGATCGGCCCGGCCACGGCCGTGGCGGCCCCCGCGAGCAGGGTGACGATCACCAGCACGCCGACCCGGGTCCGGCCGGTGTGACCGCCGAGCGCGTGGGCGACCTGCTCCCCCAGCACCATGGCGTTCAGCGGCCGGGTCACCAGCAGGGCGGCGACCAGCGCGACGGCGATCGCGGCCAGCGGGAGGGTGAGGGAGACCTGCTCGCGGCCGGCCAGCGACCCGACGGTCCAGAACCTGAACTTGTCGAACACGTCGGGCAGCATGAGCCGCAGGCCGAGCGAGAGGCCGGCGAGCACGGAGCTGAGGGCGACGCCGGCCAGCACCAGCCGCAGCGGCGAGGTCCGGCCGACGGCGTAGACCACGAGCGCGGCGAGCGCCGAGCCGAGGGCCGCGAGCAGCAGTTGGGCCGGCTGCGACCCGGCGAGGCCGAGCACGCCGCCCAGGGTGATCGCGAATCCGGCGCCCGCGGTCACGCCGAGGACGCCGGGCTCGGCCAGCGGGTTGCGCGTCAGCGTCTGGATCAGGGTGCCCGAGGCGCCGAGGGCGGCGCCCACGCAGATGCCGAGGACCGTCCGCGGCACGCGCACGTCGCGGACGATCAGGTGGTCGTCGGTGCCGGCGAAGTCGGCGAACGCTCGCCAGATCTCCGCCGGCGGGACCGCGTGCGCGCCGACGCTCACGCTGGCGCCGGCCACGGCGACGAGCAGCACGGCGGACCCGACGAGGATCGCGGCCTGCCTCGGAGCGTCAGTCCTCAAGCCCGGCCACTCCACGCTTCCAGTAGCCGGTGAAGAGCGAGTCGAGCCTTCCCCTGCTCCACGAGCGCAGCGGTTTGATGTCACCCGCCTCACCGGCCGCGAACAGGAAGGCCGGCCGCTCGGGCAGACTCAGCCCCTGTACGGTCTCGGCCAGCGAGGAGCGCGTGCCCTCGCGGACGAGCCAGGTGACCCGCACCCCGTCGCGCGGGGCCAGCGGGTAGCCGTGCTCGGCGGCGTCGTCGGTCTCGATCACGACCTCGGCCGACACGTCGGCCGGCGACTCCTCCAGCCAGCGGGCGACCGCCGGCAGCGCGGTCGCGTCGACCGCGAAGACGTAGTGGCCGTAGGTGTGCGGGAAGGCCTTGGCTCCGGGCGGGCCGGCGATCACGATCCGGTCGCCCACCTCGGCGGAGGTCGCCCAGGTCGAGGCGAGTCCGCCGTCGTGGAGCACGAAGTCCAGGTCGAGCTCGCCGGCGTCGGCGTCGAAGCGCCGCACGGTGTACTTGCGCGAGGCGGGCGACGGCTTGGGCCAGTCGAGGGACAGCTCGTCGTTGGGCACCGGGACCCGGCGGGTGCCGTCGGGGTCGGGGAACACGAGCTTGACGTGGTCGTCGGCCTGGTAGGTGTGGAACCCGTCGAGCTCCGGCCCGCCGAGCGTCAGGCGCAGCATGCGCGGTGTCACGTGCCGCCGGGCGAGGACGGAGACCTCGCGGACTCCGATGGGGTAGCCGATCCGGGTGGTGCCCTTGCCGTCGCGGTGATGGGCCGCCACCCGTTCGCCCGGGTCGTGCCGGTCGATGCTCATTCTCGCGGGGCCCGTTCCAGCAGGGCCCGTTCCAGCAGGGCTCATTTCGCGAGCACCGGCGCGAACGCCTGGTCGATCGCGTCCAGCGTCTTGAGCGCCGAGGGGTACGTCGCGGCCTCGGTGTAGCGCAGCGGGAAGACCTTGCCGGCCTTGACCGCGGGCAGGTTCTTCCACAACTTGGAGTCGAGCACGTACTGGACCTGCTCGCTGACCGAGCCGTCGGGCTCCACGGTGTAGGTGATGGCGTCGGCCTCGCCGAAGCTGTCGGGCAGTTCCTCGATCGAGGGATACTCCGAGACGTCGCGGGCGTTGCCGCCCTTCTCCTTGACCTCGCCGTAGTAGGTGACGCCGACGTCCCCGGCGATGTTGGTGCCCCACGACCTGGCGAACTCCCGCTGGAACGTTCCCTTGGCGACGTCGCCGTAGGCGCCCACATGGCCGAACTTCAGGCCGGCCAGGGCCGTCCTGTACTTCTCGGTCAGCTCGGCCGCCTTCTTCTCGTACTCGGTCTTGGCGGTCTCGAAGGAGCCGAGCGCGCCCGCCGCGTCGGACTGGCGTCGCGACAGCTCGCGCCACGCGTCAGGGGTGCTCGGCCCGATGGCGACGACGGGAGCGATGGACTTGAGGCGGTCCATGTCGATGTCGGCGAGCGCCGGTTTGGGCACGCCGATGACGATTAGGTCCGGCTTGGCCTGGGCGACGGCCTCGTAGTTGGTCTCGGCGGCCGTCTCTCCTGCGATCTTGGTGAGGGAGTCGTACTTCGCGCGATCCTCGTCGGTCATCATCGCGAGCCCGCGCTGCCAGCTGGAGATGCCGACCAGCGGGGCCTCGACCTCGATGAGCACCGGCACCGAGTAACCGGTGGCCACGACGCGCTGCGGCTTGGCCGGGATCGTGACGTCGCCGTTGTCGGCGGTGAAGACCCGGGTCTCGGCGACGCCGGCCTCGGCCTTCCCACCGGATTCCTCTCCGGAGCCGGTGGAACCGCAACCGGTCACCAGGGCGAACGTGAGCGCCAGGGCGGCCAGGCGTCTGGGCTGTCGTGAGGACATGGTGGTTCGTTCCTTCAGGGGAGTCGCAGGTCAGGAGGGGGCTGATCTCATCAGCGAGATGTACTTAGGTTACCCTTCCCTAAGTTTCTGGTGATGTCGCTGGGAGGACAGCCAATGTCGACGGGAAGTCACTACCGGCCGGATCCACTGAAATGCGAGGAGTACGGCTACGGCCTCGGAAGGCTCGACGGCATCCTGGTGCTCAAGTACCACTCCGCCGCCGTCCTCGAGTTCGGCGAGACCCGGCAGGACTTCCTGCACCAGCTCTACTGGTCTCCGGACGGCATCCTTTCGACCAGGTACGGGGCCGACGCGCGGTTCGTCGGGCCAGGCGAGTCCTTCTGGGCGCAGCGCGCCGTGACCCACGACGTGCGCGCCGCCGACCGGCAGACCGTCTACCGGATCTGCCTGCGCCAGGTGCCGCCGGCGCTCGTCGGGCTACGAGCGGGGGCGGTGTCCATCGACGACGAGGCGGCGCGACTCGTCGAGGCCATCGCCACCCCGGGATACGACGAGCACGACGCGCTCGCCGCCCGCGAACGGATCCTGGCCGGCCTCGGCGCCTCCACCCGCGACTACGTGCGCCACCACGCGACCGGCACCGGCTTCGCCATGGCGGTCGCCCGCGCCCTGTCGCACGACCCCGGCGCCCAGGTCCGCCTCGACGAGTGGGCCGAACGCCTGCACGTCAGCGTCAAGACGCTGCAGCGCGACTTCCTCCGAGAGTTCGGCATGCCCTACTCGCGGTGGCGCACCAAGCTACGGCTGCGCACCTCACGGGTGCTGCTGAAGACCCGACCGGTGACCGAGGTCGCGCACCGCGTCGGCTACGCCACGCCGTCGGCCTTCATCGCCGCCTTCGCCAAGGAGTACGGCCACACCCCCGGCCAGCACGCCGCCCACCCCACCGACCTCGCCTGACCGATCACGGACCCCTCTTGCTGCGGGCCCTCCTTGCCCCACGCGCCTTCTACGCACGCTCGGCCTTCGCCTGGGCGAGCTGGCGGAACCAGTCCTGCTGGGCCTGTCGCATCGCGTCGCGGACCAGGTCGGCAACCGCCGCGGAATCTCCACGCAAGACCCGGGGGTCTATCTTGATGCGCTCGACCAGTCCGTTCCCGCCGATCGCGACCGAGACGCTCTCGTCTTCCGACGTCCCACGGCCCGACAACAAGGGCGCGGACTCAGGCCCTTCGGGAAGGACCCGCCTTCCCGAGTGATCCGCTTCGGTCGGGCGACGATCGTTCATCTCTGCTCCGATACGAGAAACCATCAGTGGGCCTGGTGGAGACGGGTCAACCTGCAGGAGTGAGAATAGCCGGATCGATCTTCGCCCGGTAGTACAGCAGAAGCTCGCGGAGTCGATGATCACGCCGGCTGCTCAACCGCGCCCGCTGGAACACAGCGGCGCGATGGATGAGTCCGGCCAGGAGCAGAAAGGTCACCGCCATGAGCGGGCGCAAATAGCGGCATGCGACCCCGCACGGCAGGGCCAGTCACCCGTCGAATCGGAGGCTGTACGGAAACAGGCTTGGCGATTTCTGGAGAGCGCTTCTTCTTTCCGGTCCATATGTGTCCTACAGCTGGCTCAGGTAAGCCACAGTTTCCTCCAGGGCCCTCACAGCTCGTATTGAAACACTAAATGAGCTCTCTGGCGTTCCTGTCTACCTCTGCGCCTAAGGCCCTGTATGGGGCGACATCCATATCCAATCCTCGTTCTCGTCCAGCGCTTCCTTGAGTGCCCCAAGTCTTTGCAGAGCCTTCCGAGCAGAAGAGTCCTCACCCGTGTGCGTCTGGTTCAGCAGGGGACGGAGGTCCCTCACCTCGCGACCGGATCAGGGAGGTGCTGACTCGCGCCATCCGGGAAAGACTCGCCTTTCCGAGCGGTCCGCTTCGGTCGGGCGACGATCGTTCATTCCTGCCCCCGACATGGATTCGTCCATGGTCTGGTGGAGATCGGGCTATCCGCAGGGGTGATAGTATCCGGATCGATCTTCGCACGGTAGAGCGCCTTTGTACCCCGAACCCTCAGCAGAAGGCGCGCCATACAAGCGCTTGTTAGAATGTATGCATTGTCAGCGCATCAAACTTTTCGGGAAACTCTTTGGCGACCTGCCGCAAAATAACCCTCGTTTTACTGCTATAATGGGACCAATCCTGGTTCAGTTGCTCTAGAAGCTGCGCACGATAAGTCAGCATTTCGGCATCGAATTGGCGAATCAACCCTCTGGCCTGCCGGTTCACTTTTGAAGCATCAGCACCAAAGGGTAGCCAAAAGGTCCATGAATACTTCTCGTTCTCGTCCAGCGCCTCCTTGAGTACGTACAGGTTTTCCAAAGCGAGCTTCTTGTACGCACTTATGCCCTCGTACGTACCCTTCAGCAGATCAGAGAACATTCTGCACTGTAAGGCGAGAGCCACGGCGTTGCCACTGGGAACAGTGTCCCAGTACTCCAGGAAGGCCTCGATCGCCGGCCCCTCGTTCGCCTCGCGTAATGCATCGAAAGCCTTATAAAGCTTCGAGTCTTCCGTTTTCGACCCTGCCAGGGCCAGCAGCAGAGGTCTGAACTTGTCCCAAAACTCACCCGCCTCCTTCCAATAGATCTCTATATCGGCTGGCCAGCGAAATTTCATCTCGCCGTCGGCCGTCCATCGGCGTACCACTTCGTACAGCTCAGGGAACCCATCGAGGTCGTACCTCATGGCCGCAACCACTCCCCCGAGCCGAGGGCCTTCATCGCACCCTCGAACAATGCGGCGAAGTTTTCGTTTTCGACGAGATTGATGTTCTCGGCCATCTTCTTGAGCCCGCCGGAACCGTACCCCGCCTGCAAGTGCAACTTGTCCAGTGCATCGTCAAGCAACGAAATTTCCTGATCGACAGCTGGCCCGAGGACCGCCTTTGTGAGGTATTCCTCATGATCCCTAGTACGGCAGCCGCCATTCGTTAGTTGACCTGGAGATAGGCGGTGGTCAGGCGGGCTCGGTGATGGAACCAGCG
>NZ_JCADBK010000039.1:0-52528 GCF_059358955.1 Nonomuraea sp. CX421
CCATTGAGGCGATTGCCTCCTAATAGTCCACCGGATTACAGGTGGCCTTCTCAAACACCATCTCCCTGGGCGCGGCCGCAGCATTCCGGCCAGGTGGGGGCCATACTCCTCGGCCAGCATCGTGGCGAAGGGGTCAGCCTCCCCGATCATGTTCCTGATCGCACCGGCTGGGCCCTCCTCGGTGAGCAGGCTCTCCAGGAGCGGCTGGAGCTCTCCGAGGTCCGTCAGGTGGCCGAACAGGTCGCGGCGCTGTTGCGGGATCCGAGCTCCCGGGCCGATCCAGCATCACCCGATCAAGCTCTCGTACACAACCCGCACGGCCCCGACGCTCGTTGACACAGGGACCGGTGCGCTGCTACTTCACGGCCCATCCCCACCGGCCAGGCGAAGCGGCGTGCTCCTGCACAGCATGGGGGTTGTGGCGACCCGCCAGAGCTTTCAGGAGTTCCAGGCCTGGTCGGTGGGCCTCTACGACATTCCCGGTTCGCCCTCAAGTGCAGCCGCCAACTGGACACGGGCCTCTCGACGATCCACCGACGTGGCAGCGGCAGCCAGCCTAGGTTGCCTTACGTGCCTGACAGACCTTCAAACAGACGTTGGAACATCGCAGGCGGACAACGATCAGCCCTGTACTCCGTCAGAGGTACAGGTACCCGCGCCGAGCGGACGACGACATACGCGGGTCGATTGCCCAGGATAAGGCCGGTGACGGCAGTTGACCCAAGGAGGCGTTGTGGAGATGGTCAGCACCGCCGAGGTTCCAGCGGAAGAACGATTCGCCGTCTGGCGCGAGGTGAGCTCGAAATTGTGGGTGCCCCTCGAGGCACGGTGCGAACCGCATCTGGAAAGCGAATTCCGGGCGCAGGCCGATTTCAGTGGGCTCGGTCTCGTGCAAGCGATGTTGCTGACCACGACACCGCTTTCCGTCCACCGCACATCCAAGCTGATTCGCCAGTCCGATCCTGAGGTGTTCTTCCTGAACTGCGTCGTGCACGGTGGCATGAGGGCGGAGCAGGACGGCCGGTGCGCGGACTTACATGTCGGGGATCTGATGCTCCGGGACAGCTCACATCCGTACCTGACCAGCCACGCTCCAGGGAAGTCATCGAATCAGGTGCTGGTCCTGCAATTCCCGCGCTCGTTACTGCCCTTGCCGCAGCGGGACCTGCGGCGCCTGACCATGGTTCCTCTTCCGGGCGCGCAGGGAATTGGAGCACTGTCCTCGCATTTCATGCTGCAGCTCGCCAGGCGCCTGCACGAGTTCACCCCTTCCGACACCGTCCGGCTGTCCACCCTGACGCTCGACGTGCTCATTGCGGCGCTGGCCGGCGCGCTGGACATCCACGGCACCGTATCGCCCGAGACCAGGCGGCGGGCGTTGCTGGCCCAGATCCACGCCTTCATTCAGCAGAACCTCGGCGACCCGACTCTGACGCCGGATCAGTCGCCGCGGCGCACCACATCTCGCTGCGCTCCCTGCACAAGCTGTTCCACACCGAAGGGCACACTGTCGCCGGCTGGATCCGTGAGCGTCGCATGCTGCGGTGCCACCGCGACCTGGCCGACCCTCGGCTGGCCGCCCAGTCGATCGCGGCGATCGCTGCCCGGTGGGGCTTTGCCAACTCGGCTCACTTCAGCCAGGCATTCCGCAGTGTTTACGGCCTGTCGCCGCGCCAGTTCCGCCAGCAGTCCGCGATCGTGCGCGCCTACTAAGCTTGTTCTTTATCCTCCGGATCGTTGTACTGAGCGACGTTTGATCGTTTCGCAGACAGCAAGACGGCCTTGAGTGATCATGTGCGGTGTCGAGTGCTGCCCCCGCCCGTCACCACCGCGGTGGGCGGCCTCGCAAGTACTGCTCCGACGCGACTGCCGACGGGCCTTCGGCCGGACACGCGCCAGGCGCTGGCGTCCGCTCACCCAGCGGACTTCGCCCACCCCGCCGCCGACAACGTCGCCTGCTGCCGGGGGACGGCTGCTGCTCCGCCTGATCAGGCGAGTGCGGCCCGGACCCGGTTGAGGGTCTCCACTCTCCAGTAGGACCGTTCGGGAAACTGGTCGTCCCGTCGCCAGCGCCAGGTCGAGATCAGCGCCCACATGAGGACGCGGCACCGGCGAACCAGGTCGTGGTCGGCCTCCGGATAGTGTTCCGCGACCTCTTCGGGGGCATGGGCGAGGTCGAACTCGATCGGGCCGCGGCAGCACGTCGCGAGGTCCACGAAGAGTGGCCCTCTTCTCGTGTTGAGCAGGTTGCCCGGATGTGGCTCGCCGTGCAGCAGCTGTTTCCCGCCACTAATGACGGTGCTCTGGTTGCTGAGCGTGCTGCTGAGGAACTCCCGGTCGGGATTGGACAGCTCCGGTGTCTGCTTCCTGTCGCTCACCTCACTCAGCGCGCCCGCGACCCGATCGGTGAGGTCCGGTGCCTCCAGGTCGATCTGACGCAGGGCGGTGTGGTACCGCTCGAGCGCATCAGCGTAGAGGGCCGGCGCGATCTCCGATCCCACGGGTTCGTAGTAGGTCCAGAGGGAGACGGCGAAATCGTCACGCTCATAGACGCGGGGTTCGACCCGAGGGTCCAGCTCGGCCACCGGACCGCCGACCTCGGCCAGACGCCGGGCGATCTCCACTTCGAACTCCATGCCGGCCAGATGCGCCGAGAGTGAGACCCGGACGAGAACATCGCAGGGGACCAGGCGCAACGTGATGCGGTCGGAGTTGGTGATGACGACCGCATCGTCGACCTGAAGGCCCAGCGCGGCAGCTGTCGCCCATCCGGCCTCAATGGCCCGGTGGAGTTTCGATGCCTCCAAGCCGTCCTCCTTGATCTTGCGTACACAATGGGGACAACGACTCCACTGTAGACACGAAGATCATTCACCTCGACCGGTTTTTTCGGCACTCTGTACGCCAGAAAACGGGCCGCAGGGAGTTCATGGCCGGCTCTCACCTGCGACTTCGGATGCAGTGACGCGAGACGTCGGAGGCCAACCGCGAGCGGTGCGAACCCCGGAGCGAGCAATCGTCAAGACCTGTGGATCGAAGGAACTTGGCTACCGGCGTTGCTGAGCCAGTCGAAGACCGGCGGCAGCGCGAACACGTCGTGTTCTTCCCCTGTCGGCGAGTAGGCGCAGTGCAGCCGATGATGTCAGCACCTGCGCGGCCGTGCGTTGACACCAATCGGAGGAAGCCAGGAAATCCTCCGGTCCCCACGGATCATTGACGGCGATCGACCTCAACACCATCCATTCGCGCAGGCGGTGAGCGAGGAACTCCCATCCCGCGGTCACGGTGACCATGGCCTCGATCCAGTCGGGGAAACTCGCGTCACGCATTGACCGCGCGCCAGCGGGCCTGGGCCGACTCGATCAGCTTGAACGCCGGCGATCCGGACGCCGGAGTAGAACAGGAGCCGGCCGATGGCGCGGTCGCGGGCGAGGGGGTGGCGTTCGACAGCGCGCAGGTAGCAGCGATGCGCAAACGCAGCCGGAGGTCCGAGCTTGTGTCACCGTTCGCAGTGGACTTCTTCGCGTACCCGCTCAGATCGGTCAACGGCGCACCCGATAGCGCAGGTGAAGCACCCGGTTGCCCTGAATCGCCACGTCAGGATCCTCCAACAGGTGCTGCGCGTGGACCGACCCGAAGTAGCGCTTGCCGGACCCGAACACGACGGGTACGACGTCCATGCGCACCTCGTCGATCAGGCCCGCGGCAAGCACCTGGCCACCGACGTCGCCAGCGGCGACCTCGACGATGCGGTCACCCGCAAGCTCCTGCGCCTTGGCCACGGCTGCCTCGACGCCGTCGACGAAGTGAAACGGCGCCTCGGGGTCCCAGCCCTCGGGCATCGGCCGGTGCGACACGACGACCACGTGGTCGATGCCGCTCGGTGGCTTCCCGCCCCAGCCGTCCGTCAGGTCGAAGACGTGGCGGCCGACGATCGTGACTCCAATCTGGTCCCAGTACGTCCGGGTGTAGTCGTAGGACGTCTGCGACACCTTCAGCTCGCCGCTCTCGTCCAACGGGACGTCACCGCTGGACAACCAGTCGAACAGCGGTCCGGGCTGGTCATTCTCGTCCGCGACGAAGCCGTCCACCGACACCGAGCTGTACATGACCACCTTGCCCACGGGGCTCTCCTCTGCTTCGGGGTGCCCCAAATTAGCGTGTCGTGAGCTGTCGGTCTTGTAAGAAATCAATCGGCCGGCAGCGGCCAGCCGTCCAGCGCGTGACCGGGATGTTCGCGCAGGAACCGCCGCCGGACTTCGACGTACCGGGTCGGCGTGAGCCCGGTGAACGCCCGGAACTCGTGGCCGAAGTGGGCCTGGTCGAAGTAGCCTGCGCCACCGGCGAGGTCGCCCCAGTCGATCGGCCCGGCGGGGTTGATCGCGAACACGGTGGCGGCGAAGCGCCAGGTACGGGCCAGCCGCTTCGGCGTGACGCCGATGAGCTCCTTGAACCGCTGTGCCAGATGAGTGCTGCTGACACCGGCTGCCACGCTCAGGTCGCCGATCGTCACCGCCCCGCCGGCCGCCGCGATGACGCTGCTCGTATGGCGGACCAGCCCCAGGCCGGCGGTCTCGCACAGCCGTCGCATGAGCTCCTCCTCGAGCAGCGTCAGCATCTCGTGCGGTCCGTCCGCCGTGGCCAGCCGGTCTCGCAGCTCAGCGATGGCGGGCCGGCCCCAAACCTGCTCTACCGTCACCGGCCGGTCACACAGCTCGGCGGCGGGCATCGGCAGGAACGGCGCCAGCCCCCACGGCTTGACGTGCACGCCGACGGACCGGGTCCGGAGTGGATAGCCGAACTCCAACGCGCGGGTGGGCATGGTGACCACGCAGCCGTCGGCGTACTCGGCCGTCTCGATGTCGGTGCCGGCGCGGATGCGGAACGGCGCCCCGAGGTTGACGATGAGCAACGCCGACGGCATCGGTGGCAGCGTCAGCCGGGCGTACGGCGGCGCACCCTCCAGGTAGTAAAGGTCGTCGATCAGCCTGTCCAGCGGCGGTCGCGGCACTCTGGACACGTACTCCACGCCCACAGTATCGCCGACATCGAGCGCCGGGATGGTCCAGCCACGCTGCCGCCGGAACGGGCGAGCGTCCGGCGTTACGCAGTCGGCAGGTCGGTGAGGTCCAGGCGCCGGTCGGCACGCAGCTGGATCTCACCGTAGGGGGGCATGTTGGTGTGGAACACACGCCTCTCGCCCACACCACACGCCGGACAAATCATCCGACAGCAAGGGCATCCAGCCCTACTCCGGCCACGCCAGCCGTACCTCGCTCGAGATCTACTCAAAGATCGCGCTCGGACCCGCCCAGAAAACCTACGACAGCGTCATCGACCAGTTCCCCGTGTAGACGACCGCTCGCATCTCCCTGGATCTACCTGCGGGAACGTCACAGATGGCGGCTGGTTGGGTCAGCCTTACCGGCAGGCCGAGGAATCACAGCGCCGTACGGATGGAGGCGGCCAGTTCCGCTGCCGCCAGACTCTGAGCATCGCGGGGCAGACGCTCAGGCGACGCTCGATGGTCACGCCAAGCGAGGTGTGGGTGCCCTCCCAGCAGGCGAAGGTAGACGTCGTAGCCCTCGATCTTCCAGCGGTCGTCGACCTCGTTTATGACCTCGTCCTGGCTTGGGTTTGCTGTGTGGTCTATCTGGTCACCGCGTATGCATCAAGTCATCCGCCGACGGGGGAGGCCCGTCACGTCAGTGTCAGTGCCAGCGCCCCCGGGCGTCGAAATGAACCTGGGAGAAGTCGCGCGCGGCCAGGTGGTCCTTGCGGATGCCCCACAGCAGGTACGCGTGATCGCCCCAGGTCATCTCCGCTGCGCTGGCTCCGGCCACTTGCAGCAGCGTGACCCATTGGCGTGCCTCTTGGTAGAAGGCCGGATCGCCATGCCAGCCGGCGCCGGCGGCACGCGCCGCCACAGCTTCGATCGAGTCCCTTGCGTCGGAATCGGAGTATCCGCCCACCTGATGCGGCGGCCCAGACGCCCCAGCGGCCCTGTAGTCCTCGAGTTGCATTTCGAAGCTCTCGCCGGTCTCTTCGTCCACCATGTGTTCCCACACGGCCTCATGCGCTTGGTCGATGCTTCCGAAGACGTCTGCCAGTGCGGGATGATCGCGCCCCGGCCAGGTCGGTTCGGTGGCTGCTGCCAGCGCCTGCTCGGCGTGCACCTCGGCACGGTCGTTGGGTACGGGCCGCTCGGCGAGCGCGGTCCCCGACGGCACGTAGATCACCTGGGACTCGCGTTCAGGCCGGGTGGAGAGGAAGAACAGCAGCGTACCGGTGTCCGGCAGCACGATGTCGACTTCGTAGCGCGTCAGTGCCCCGCAGTCGAGCTCAGCCACGAACGACAGCGGCCAGCCGTCTGTGCCTGACGGCCACGGCGTACCGGACGGCAGTCTTGCGACACCCCCGAGCCGCCCGACCACGATCTCTCCGTCCTCGGCGGCCGACAGCCTGATGGCCGGCCGCAACATGCCGATGAGCCGCTCCGCCGTTTCGACAGGCAACTCCTCCCGCACGAACTCAGCGACATCACTCTTCCAGTCCATCATGCCGCCCATCTTGCTCCACGGGTACGACACAACCGTCCCGCCGCAAGCGTCAGCTCGGACCTTAGCCCGCATCCAACGGGCCGAGGGCGCCGATGCTCAGCCAGGCGTTCAGGTCGAGGCGGACCTCGCTGTAGGGGCGTACGTGCAGCCAGAACAGCGGGGTCAGGCGGCGCCGGTCGACCGGGGTGAGCAGTGCGGCCCACTCGGGTTCGGCGAGCTGCGGTGATCTCGATCTCGGTGTCGGTCATGCGAAGCCACTGCGGATTGCCACGAAAGTGTCTGTTGCAAATTGCCACAAGGTGTCAGTGCCCTGGTCAGCGCATGGCCCGACTCCACCGCCACATATTGAAGATCTGTGTTGCTCAACATCGCTCCTGTTGTGACGGTACACAGCTATCTCCCGCTTACCCCAAGCTGCACCTCGGACCCTTCAGTGAGCGGCATGTCACATTGAGTTAGTGACCGATGGTGGCAAGAATGCCACTAACTGACAGCGCTGCTTCTGCTCCGACGTGTGTCTTTGCCACGGATGTCAGTGGGGCATGTCACGAAGATGTCAGCGAAGGCGACCGGCGGTCGAACCGTAGGCTAGATAGTTCATCGACGACGCGAGAGCCGGCAGAGGCCATCTAAACGCGGGGAACTTAGAGCGTTGATCCTGCAGCGCGACTAGACCTACTACGCTCTCGATATGGCACGAGGCTATCGGTACAGCGATGCGGTACGACTGCTCGGCGGGCAAGATCCGGCTGTCAAGCTATTGGACACGGTGCTGGGGACCGGAACGCTCGGACTATGGGATCTGATTGACGTCAAGGGCGAGCTGATCAGAGTGGGGAACGATCTGCTGGCGCGCTGGCGGGACTGGCGGGCTGAGCAGAAGTGGTCCAGCCGGACGGAACGCCTGGAGGCCGCACATACGATCCTGGTGGTCACGGCCTTTCTGCAGACCTTGCACCAGCTTCCTCTGCGTGACCTCAAGCGTCTTAATCTCAGCAGGGCGGAGCAGGATCTAGTTCTGGACGTGCGAAATGTGCCGTGTCCGGCTCCGCAGTGGCCTTATGAGCGTAACCTCGATCGCGTCCGCAAGGCATACCAGTCATACGGCGAAAGAATGCTGCAGTTCCTCAGCGGGCTCCGCCTCTACGATCATCTTGACAGACACGAATGGGAGCAAGTCCATGTCATGTGCAGCCGTACGATCCAGGTGGCGGGTCTGAAGCTGTACGAGGACCAGTTTCGGCAGCTGGCGGCGGAGGTCCCCGAATTCGCCCTGTGGGCCGGGATGATCGACCAGCAAGCGATGCGGAGGCAACTGGCAGAGCTGCGGATGCTCTTGGGGCCCGGCTTAGCAGGAGAGGCGCTGCCCGTTCAGCTGGAGACCATCTCGCGGCTCCAGCGTGCCGTCCTGGCTCGCCCGATCGCTGAGACCGGGGACGCCCCTGCAGGTATGCGATTGCCCACGCTCGAAGAGGCGTACGTGACGCCCAACTTCCGCGTCGCGGACACGTCCGCCGTCGGCGATCTGAGTGCTGAGTCCGCTTTCAAACACTGTGAGATACGGCGGGATTTGACGGCTTTCCTGGCCGGATACCTAACCAGTGGAATGGCGACTCGGCTCCCGCTAGTCGTTCTCGGCCAGCCCGGCGCAGGCAAATCTGTGCTGACCAAGATGCTGTCCGCCACGCTTCCGGATGACTCGTTCCTGCCCATCAGAGTGCCACTACGCGAGGTTGCCGCGGAAAAAGACCTTCAACAGCAGATCGAGCAGGCCGTCTACGGCTTGAGTGGAGAGCGACTGGAATGGCCAGCGCTGGCCAGAGGAGCGCAAGGCGTTCTGCGAGTCGTCCTGCTCGATGGGTTCGATGAGCTGTTGCAAGCCACGGGCGTGAGCCAGAGCGATTACCTCGAAAGGTGGCCCGGTTTCAGCAGCGGGAACTGGACGCCGGGCGTGCTGTCGCTGTCATCGTTACCTCCCGTACGGCGGTGGCGCATCGGGCCGCCTTCCCTGATGGTACGGTCGTGGTCCGATTGGAGCCGTTCGACGACGCGCAGATCGGCGTCTGGCTGGGTATATGGAACGAAAACAACGCCGCCTACTTCCGCGAACGGGCACTCCAGCCGCTGGATCCAATGCTCGCCAAAGCTCAAGGGCCTCTCGCAGAGCAACCGTTGCTCTTGCTGATGTTGGCACTCTATGACGCTGATGAGAACGCGCTCAGGTCCGCTGCCCGACTGAGGCAGGTTGAGTTGTACGAGCGGCTGATTCGCAAGTTCGTCGAACGGGAGGTGATGAAGTTCCACCCCAAGGATCGCATTGCCCCGCTCGTCGAACAGGAGATGCATCAGTTGTCCTACGTGGCGTTCTCGATGTTCAACCGGGGACGGCAGTGGACGACCGGAGAGGAGTTCGACCGGGACCTCAACGGGCTCAAGCTGGCGTCGACGCTGGAACGAGAAACAGAATTCGCCGCGCCCTTGAGCACAGGCGACCTGACCCCGGGCAAGTTCTTTTTCATGCACGAAGCGCGAGCGACCCGCGATGGGCAGGTGCTGCAGACATTCGAGTTTCTGCATGCCACGTTCGGGGAATTCCTCATCGCCAGATTACTGGCATTTTTGCTCGACGACCTGATGCAGCAGCAACAGGGCGCAGTGCGAAGGGAGATCGATGACCGGCTGATCCGAGCGCTGCTGTCATGGGCGGTCCTCTCCACCCGCTCACCCATCTTGTCGTTCCTGCGAGAACTGACAGAACGGGACGGGCGAAACTGGCGGCCGGTACAGTCCGTGCAGTTGCTTCGACGGTTGGATACGCGCGAGGATTCCTACCCGGAGTATCGTCCATCAATGGCGGGGCCACAGCGGCGATACGCGCATTGCTCAGCCAATCTGCTGCTGATCACTCTGGCTTGCGGTGGTACTCATCGTGCCAGCGCAGTGATGCCGGGCAGCGAGGACACGATCACGCAGTGGCAGCGCTACGCGTTTCTCTGGCGCTCACAGTGCAGTGCGGAGGAATGGCGTAGCCTCGTCGACACAATCTTCGTGAAGACCGAGTCCGTGAGCATCGAGCTCGAGCTCGCGCCAGTGAGCGAAAGAATTGCATCATCCTCTAATATCGGTCATCCACACAAGATTCTGTGGGGCGAAGACGTTCTCTGGATGCGGGAAGAGGCGGTGTTCTCTTACCAGGCCGATGTGAACACACTCGTCGAGGCTGTGGCGCCTTTGCTTCCCGAGAATGGGGAGCGGATCGTTGCCTTCGGCGACGCGTTGCGCCGCCTCATGGAGGTATTGACGCTGCCTCGCACGGCCGATCTTGCGCGCATGGTCGAAACCTACTGCGCCGCGATCGAGGAGTGGAATTCCTATCCAGATCCTCTGGTGACAGCCATGCTGGGCCATCTAGCAGGGCTACCTGGCGAGACCGCCGGGGAACTGATGCGTCAGGTGAGCGCGACAACAGAGTCCGCCGCTGACTTTATCGCCATGATCGAGACTGTCAGAAGTGGCACGCGGGGGATGACCATTGCCCAGCAGCCACCGAACATGTCGATGGATGGTTCTCGCATCGATTGAGGAAGCCACCCTTCCGGTGTCGAGCAGTTTTGTTATGGGCACGTCGACAAGTTCGGATGATCCGATAAGGAACGAGTGATGACCCAGATCTACACCCTCACCGTTTTTCGCGAAAGCGGTTGTGCCGCAGATTATTCAGGCTCTTCACAGATGAGGGTGTAGCTGCGGGCCTGGGCTTGCGGGTCTTGGGCCACCCCTCTTGCTGTCGTTGGGAGTTTCCACCCCGAGAGCGCAGCCTTGCACATTTGGGCCCGCTGCTGAGACCTCTTGTTGGGCCGTGCTGATGCCAGGCTGATCGAGGTGGGTCAACACATCGAGACTCCCTCCTTCGGTGTCCGCCCCGGGATGCCCTGGGATGCCCCGCGAACGCCCTTGGTGCCGACGGCCTCGATTGCGTAGGCATCAGCTCCTTTGGTGGCGGCGGGACTCTGTCGCGGTCGGCGGGACTCAGTCGTTGGTGGACGCCCCTGGTCCAGTCGCGGCGTACCGGGCGGCGATGGTGCGGACGGCCTCGTCGACTACCTGAGCGACGCGTTCGGCGCTCACCTCCCAACCCGGCACTAGGAGTGTCGGCCAGAAGACGTAGTTGGAGATCATGCCCAGGAACTGGGTGGCTGCGAGGTCCACGTCCTCGACCCGCACCGTTCCCGCCTCGTGCTCAGCCAGGAGGTAGCTGCGTACGGACTCGAAGTAGGGCATCTTCCCGTGCGAGAACTGCGCATGGGCCAGCTCCGGGAACCGCGGCAGTTCGGCGATGACGATCCGGAACAGGTCGGTCATCTGGGGCCGGCTCAACAGCTCGGCGTAACGGCGACCGATGGCGCTGAGCCCGTCAACAAGGTTGCCTGCCAGCGGAGGATCCTCCTCGTCAGCGGTTGACCAGGACTCGGTGACGATGGCGTCGAACAGGGCAGCCTTGCTCGGAAATTGCTTGAACAAGGTGGCCCGCGAGACACCCGAGCGCTCTGCGATCCGCGCCAGCGACGTCCGGTCGTAGCCCAACTCGAGGAACAGTGCGGTCGCGGCCGTCACGATCAGCGCGCGCTTTTCCTGGGCGACGCGCTGGTGGTACGTCGGTACGACCCTGCTCATGGGCTGAGTCTACGAGGTGAGTGGCTTGACTCGCCACTGCCGCCAACCTAGTGTCAAGGCAGTGGTGAGTCACTCGGCTCGCCATCGGCCGGCCGTTCATCGCCGATGATTCCGGTCAGTCACCCACGTACCGAAGGAACATCTGATGAACCGCTTCGACAACCAGACCGTGCTCGTGACCGGTGGGACCGGTGGCCAGGGATCGAGCCACGTACGCGCCTTTCACGCGGAGGGAGCGAACGTGGTGATCGGCGACATCGACACCGAACGCGGCGCCGCTCTCGCCGACGAGCTCGGGACCCGCGCTCACTTCACCCGCCTCGACGTCACCGACGAGAGTTCGTGGTCCGCCGCTGTGGTAGCCGCCGAGAGAGCCTTCGGCGCCCTGAACGTGCTCGTCAACAACGCGGGCGTCCAGAACCCGCCGGCGCCGATTGAGAACACGGACCAGGCCACGTGGTCGCGCATCCTCGACATCAACCTCACAGGGACCTTCCTCGGCATCAAGGTCGCCGCTCCCGCTCTGCGCCGCGCAACAGGGGGAGCCATCGTCAACATCGCCTCGACGATGGGCCTGGGCGGCACGGCCCACTACGCGCCGTACGTCGCCAGCAAGTGGGCCGTGCGAGGCCTTACCCGAACGGCAGCGCTCGAGCTCGGCCGGGACCACATCCGTGTGAACACCATCCACCCCGGCGTGATCGCGACCCCCTTCATCCAAGAACCAGCAGCCGGCGCCACCGTGGCAATCGCCGACTTCTACTCACCCGAGCCGTTCGCCATCCCCCGACTTGGAGAGCCGACCGACGTCACCCGGCTTCTCCTGTTCCTCACGTCATCAGACGCGTCGTTCATCACGGGGTCGGAGTACGTCATCGACGGTGGACTCCTCCTCGGCCCCGCCCTTCAGGCCGAGACCGCATGAGCACTCCAGACACGACCGGGTCGAACGACTCCGCACGGGACGAGTCTTTATCCCACCTGCCCAACCACATCCGACGAGCCATCGAGATCACCCCCGCCGCGGGCACCAGAGAACGGATCATCGACATCACGACGCTGGGGCGCCGCACCGGCCGGGCACGCCGCATCGAGATCTTCTTCTACCGAGCTGCGGGCACCACCTACCTGTGTAGCGGCGCCGGCGGTGCCGCGACCGACTGGCATGCGAACCTTCTCGCCAATCCCAACTTCACCTTCCACCTCAAGAACGGGATCCGCGCAGATCTGCCTGCACAGGCCACGCCTGTCACCGACCCAGCTGAACGTCAGGCCGTGCTGGCGGAGATCGTCGCGGATCTCAATCAGCCCCACGACCCCGGCACCATCCGGCCGACTCGGCTCGAAGACTGGGCTGACAGTCGGCTGATGCGCATCAGCTTCCGCCATCGGCCGTGATCCCGGATCCCTCGACAGATGACCTACTCCCAGCGACTGGGCTGTAGTCGCGGCTAGAGCGGCTCTTCGCCAGATGAGGGTGTAGCCGGCGCGGCGGTCCCAGATGGACGTCGAGGTTTCCAGAGGGAAAGGCTCCTACACGCTCATCCTGAAAGAGCCGCCACGTCCGATGCCACCGTCGGTGAGCGCACAGATGCGTTCGCCCACCCCGACCTGACAACCTTCTGCCGCCTCGACGAGCTTGGGCTCGTCGTCACCGGCCAGCGCCTCGAGCCCGAGCGCGCAGTCCTCGCGTGCCGGGTCGTAAAACCCGACCGTTGGTGTCACCGCTGCGGCTGTGAAGGGACCCCGCGGGACACCGTGACCCGGCGCCTGGCCCACGAGCCGCTCGGCTGGCGGCCCACGACGCTGCTGGTCACGATCCGCCGGTACCGATGCGGTGGCTGCGGCCACGTGTGGCGCCAGGACACCTCACTGGCGGCTGAGCCACGGGCCAGGTTGTCGCGCCGCGGGCTGCGGTGGGCGCTAGAAGGGATCGTGGTCGGACGCCTCACCGTCGCCCGGGTCGCCGAAGGGCTCGGGGTCGCGTGGAACACCGCCCACGACGCCGTCCTCGCCGAGGGCAAGCGGGTCCTGATCGACGACCCGGCACGGTTCGACAACGTGTTGGTCATCGGTGTAGATGAGCACGTCTGGAGGCAACACCCGTCACGGCGACAAGTACGTCACGGTCATCATCGACCTCACGACGATCCGCGACGGCACCGGCCCGGCACGGCTGCTCGACATGGTCGAGGGCCGCTCCAAGCAGGTGTTCAAGACCTGGCTCGCCGCC
The DNA here is from genome assembly GCF_059358955.1 of Nonomuraea sp. CX421. Lineage (NCBI taxonomy): Bacteria > Bacillati > Actinomycetota > Actinomycetes > Streptosporangiales > Streptosporangiaceae > Nonomuraea > Nonomuraea sp. CX421. Next base: position 13,468 of record NZ_JCADBK010000039.1, read on the forward strand.
CGCACAGACGCCTGGCGCGACGGCGTGGAGGTCGTCGCGATGGACGGGTTCAGCGGCTTCAAGACCGCCACCACCGAGGAGCTCCCCGACGCGGTCGCGGTCATGGATCCCTTCCACGTGGTCCGGCTGGCCGGCGACGCGCTCGATCGGTGCCGGCGCCGGGTCCAGCAGGCCATCCACGAACACCGCGGCCACAAGGGCGACCCGCTCTACTCCGCGCGCCGGACGCTGCATACCGGGGCCGGGCTGCTCACCGACAAGCAGATCCACCGGCTGCGGGCGCTGTTCGCCGTCGAGGAGCATGTCGAGGTCGAGGCGACCTGGGGCATCTACCAGCGGATGATCGCCGCCTACCGCCACGAAGACCGCCGCCGTGGCCGGGACCTGATGACCGCACTGATCGACTCGGTCAGCAAGGGTGTCCCGGCCGCTCTTGTCGAGGTCGTCACTTTAGGTCGGACACTGAAGAAGCGTGCCGACGACGTGCTCGCCTACTTCGACCGGCCCGGCACCAGCAACGGGCCCACGGAGGCGATCAACGGACGCCTCGAACACCTCCGCGGCTCAGCACTCGGGTTCCGCAACCTCACCAACTACATCGCCAGAAGCCTGCTCGAGACAGGCGGGTTCAGACAACGACTACACCCTCAACCGTGAAGAGCCATTATTCACCAGCGATTGAAAAGATCCATGCCATGGTCGCGGAGTACGCCGCACAACGGGCGGTTCCTCCGTTCTCGCTCACCGTGGTGCTGTCGGGCGACATCGGCGAATCCATCGCCCGGTACGGCAAGCATGGATTTCATGCTGAACGGCTAGGCGGAAGAGTCGCTGGTGTAACTCTTGCCTCAGCATCCGATTATTCCGAGGCGCTGATCATTCTGGACGCCACAGCCGAGTTGAATGTCATGGATATCGTTCATCTGGCCGCCCACGAGTATGGGCACGTGTTGCAGGGGCGGCTGCGGGCCGTCGCAGGCACGCGCCCCGCCGTGCCCGTCCGTGATCAGACACTGGAGGAAGCAGCCGCCATCCTCGCCTATGAAGCAGCCGACGAGTACCGGTGCGACCTGGTGTCCAATGAGGTGCTCGGGACTGTCACCACCACCATCGACGGGCCGAGCCGCCCCGTTCATCTTGGCGATGTCTACGGTGAAGGATATTTCCACGCACTCACCGAGATCTGCGGCAGCCGTGTGCGTGAAGGTTGGCCCGACCTGGTCGACATCTGCCGCAGGGGCGATATCGACTCCAGTGCCATGATGAGTCGCTTGGCCAACGAGACGAGCCAGGTACTGAAGCTGATCGCGCATGCCCAGGCCTTCGCGCGCGCCAGCGGACAGCCTCCCGTGCTGGACCGCTTGGCGGCGGAACCAGCAGTCGAGCGATATCTCGCAGCCATGTGGACCCCCATCCGGCGCGTTCTCGACGGCTCTGCCGTCGTCCCGTCATTGAACGAGTTCGCGGACGTGGATCGCGCTCTCCACGACAGCGGCCGCGCCGTCGTGGACATGTGGGGCCGCTTGGGGGTCTGGAGCCGGCTGGGGGATGGCCAGCTGCATCTGGAGGTCGGCGCTCCCCGCCGCTAGCCTCCCGCCATGCCCAAGACGTTGTCGGCGGTGGCTGCCGGGGGCAACGCCGGGCACGCTTGTCTGTCGAGCTCTTCGCCAGGTCGTTGGGCGCCGAGTCCCTGACCGCGGCGAGCACGTTTCGCTTGTTGCGCCAAGTCGGGGCTGTGAGGCGGGGATCGGGTCGGGAAGTCTGTGGAGGATCCTTGGGGCCCAATCTTGGCTACCCCGTCGCAGTGGGTGCTTTGTGGGCTACGATGCGCCACATGGTGACGTAAATCATACTGTGAGCGGAGGTCGCGGCCCTTCCGAGCCACTGTAGTGCCGGGCACCGCGTACGGCTATGGATGCTGAGTCGGGCTGCCGAACGGTCCGGTAGCGCAGCCCGACGGATCGAAAGGCCACATCGATGTCTCCCTTTCGAACCTGACCCAGGATTCGGAACGTTTGATGACCCGCCGGGTCGCGTGCCCGCAGCAGATCCGGAATCTCGATCGCTGCATGAGTTACGCGGGCCGGCGACCCGCCGGCTGATCAGTCTGGACGCGCGCGGCGAACTGACGACCGCGCACGTGCGGCTGGTGGCCTCGTGCCTGGCCGCCTCCGAGCGGACGGTGTGGCGCTGGCTTGCGCGGGCTCGGGCCGACGGGCGTGCCGAGCGCCAGCCGCACAAGGCGTTCGTCCTGACCGACGACCTTCTGGCCCACTTGGCGCTGCTGGGCGGAAACTGCGCCCGCCTGCACCGCGAGTTGGTCGCACAAGAGCGTTCGGGTGGCCCTGCGGCGCCCAGTCAGCGCACCCTGTACCGGGCCGTCAATCGCGCGTTGACCCCCGGCGAAAAGGCCGGCATCCGCAAAGGCGAGCGGGCACGCCGCCGTTTCGATGTCCACCTGCGGCGGCCAACAGAGGGCGAGGGCCATCATCGCAACGCGGTCTGGGAAGGCGATCATGTCGAGATGCCGGTGAAGGTGGACGTCGACGGCCAACTGCGCAAGCCCTGGGTGACCTGGTTCATCGACTGCTCCACCGATGGCATCTGCGGGCTGGCCATCACTCCCACCTACCCCAACCGGGCCAGCGTCCTGGCCGCCCTGCGCAGTTCGATCATGCGTGATGACCGGTACGGGCCGTTCGGGGGAGCGCCGGCGGTCGTGCGGGTCGATCGGGGCAGAGACTTCCTGTCCAAAACAGTGGCGACCGCTCTGGGCCGCTTCGCCGTACTCGTAGGTGAACTGCCCGGCTACCACCCTCATCTGAAAGGCAGGGTAGAGGCGCTGAACGGCGCGGTGCAGAAGATGTTCTGCAACTCGCTGCCCCACTACACCGGTCAGGCAACGGAGCTCAACGGGGCGCCCATCGACCCGGATGCGCCCGCCCTGATGTTCGAGGACTTCGTCGAGCTGCTGCTGGACTGGGTACGGGAATGGAACGTCGACTTGCCCAAACCTGCTCTGGCAGGCCGCACCCCGCTGCAGGCATGGCAGAGCGATGCCTGGCCGGTCGACGACATCCCGGCCGAGGACCTGCGCCTGTTCATGCTGGAGGACGACGGCCGGGTGCGCACGATCACCGGCGACGGGGTCTCCTGGGGCAGCCGCATGTACGTGGGCGACTGGATGACCGGCAACGCCGGCAAAAAGGTACGCCTGCGATACATGCCGCATCACGACCATGAGATCGAGGTGTTCGACGCAGCCACTGGCCGCCATCTGGGCCCCGCCCACCTGTCCGATCAGGCGTCCAAGCAGCAGGCCGCCGCAGTACAGGCGTCGCGCCGCACCGCGAGCAAACGCGTCAAACAGATCCTCAAGGCCGCCGCGAAGAAGCGCAGGGTCCGTTATGCAGCCGTCACCCAAGCTGAGCCGCCACGCGTTCTGGGCGCGCTGACCTCCCAGGAGGCCAGCGCCGAGTTGCAGCAGTCCGGGCAGGGCGAGCGGCCCCCATCCGTCAGCCCCGGTCTCATCCCGCTGAGGCCACCCGCGCCGGGCTGGGCCCTGCCGAAACCAGCACGGCCGATTGCCATGCCTGAACAGGACCATCCATGATGAGCGCAGTTTCTGGGCTATCCCAGAGGGACGGTAATAGCGGCGCGTGGGCGCACGGCGAGGCCATGCTCGGCAAGACTCTGTCAGAGAACGTCTGGCTTGCGGGGCTGGATGGTGCTCGAGCAGCCGCGCCGGGATGCAGCGCCGACCTGGGTGATGTCGCGTGAGCGCGGGTTTCGTGGATCCCTTAAGCGAGAGCCGGGATCACTTCCTGCGGCTGAAGGGCGCCAGCGTCGTGGTCACCGACGCGCTCCAACGAACCCAGGACAACCTGGCCATCGCCATCGACGAGCGCGCCATGGTCTGCATGCACGGCAGCGCCGGTCTGGGCAAGACGTTGTCGGTGAACGCCTCGCTACGCGAGTTGATGCCGGCCGACACCATCCGCGTGCAGTTCCGCTCCCACCCCTACCCTCGCGACATCCGTGGTGTCCTGTTCGATGCTCTCGAACTGCCGGGACCCAAACCCAACCACCCCCTGGAATTCGACACCCTGCTCAAAAACACGCTGTCAGAACGGTTCCGGGTGCTGGTCTGCGACGAAGCACAGTGGCTGTCCACCGAATGCTTCGAATTGTGGCGGCATCTGTGGGACGACCCCGGCACCGACATCGCCATCATCTTTGTAGGGGGCGCCAACTGCTACAAGGTGCTGCGGCGCGAGCCCATGCTGTCTTCGCGCGTCCTGCTGTGGCAGAAGTTCGAACCGCTCACACCCGCCGAGGTGATGACGGTGATGCCGGTCTACCACCCGATCTGGGCCGAGGCCGACCTGGAGATTCTGCTCGCGGCCAACCGGAACGCCGGGCATGGCAATTTCCGCGCCTGGGCACGCGTCACCGTCTTGGCGGCGCGGGCGCTGAAACACCTCGGGCGCACCACGGTGGACGAAGAGGTGCTGGCGTGGGTAATCGACAAACTCGGCGAGCAAGAGGAACCGTGAGCACCCGTCCTCGGCACCCCACCGGCATCACGGCATGGTTGACGATCCGGTCGCTGCACCGGACTTCCGGGCGACGGGGGAGCCGCTCACCGCGCAAGCCGATGCGTCCGACAGATGACCGGTGCGAAAGGTCCAAAATGCGCGCTGCTGACACCCACGAGATGCCCACCACTGCCATCCCACCACTGACCATCCTGCTGGATCCGTCCGATGCGCCGCACATCACCGCCGAGGCGCTGGCCGCGCATGCCCCCGCGCACGGCACCGTCACCGTGCACCCGACGGCTGGAGTCACCGATGTCGTAGTACTGGCGCACGATCTGCTGGTGGCGTTGGGCAAACAGGCGATTCCGCTGAACCTACAGCACTTGAGCACCTCGCCGTCGGCGTGGGCGGCCGCAGCCACGTGGATGATCATCGGGAATGTCCAGACGCTGATCATGCTGCGTGCTCATCTGATGGGAGCGCAGCGCTGGAAACGCCTGTTATGGCTGCGTGAGCAGACCAGCGTGCGCCTGGTGCTGATCCACCACACAGACGCAGTGCCGGATGTGACCCTGCGGTGGGTGGAGAACATCGACTACCGCATCTCGCGCGCTTGGCACGAGTGCCTCCCCGCGCGGGCGTCGGATGCCGAGGAGCGTCCCGGGCGTAACACACGCGACAGCGCGCCTGCCAGCGACGAGCCGCTCGCACCTTTTCCCGTCACCTTGGCCACACCGTTCCCGCGCTACCGGGCTGATGCCTACCGGCGGTTGACCGCTGCCGAGTTCGCCCGGGTGGATGCCGAGTACCGCCGCGGGCGTGAGGCAGCGTGCACCTGGATCGCCGGCCGGTCCCTGTCATGGAGTCAACGACCTGACCCAAACCCATCCGTTTCCATCCTGGCCGAGCGGAGCTTCGCCCTCTGGAGGGAGGGAACCCTTGTCGATAACGTCTTGGGGCGTGTCGAACTCCCGCCCGTGGCCGGCGACATCATCGGCAGGGACGGGCGCTATCCCCACCCGTGGGCCGATAGCCTCCAACTTCGGGCATTCCTGTCACAACTCGTGCTGGGCTCCCCGACCCCGGGTCACTGCATAGCGCGGGTACGTGGCGCGCAGGCCGGGTTCCTGCTGCATGGGCTCCTGCTGCAGCCACCCGTCGACCTCGTGGCGGCCGGTGGCCCGGGTCTGTCCTATCCCTTCACCCACGACGTCGCCGAGCGCATCCGCAGCCAGTTAGCTCACCCCTACATCACTGCTGCCCTGACCATCGCCCTGGTGAGCGGCTGTAGCGAGCTGCAGATCAGCGACATCGACGCGCGTTCCCTGGGCGGCTCAGCCTCCCAGCTCACGGTATTCAGCAGCTACTACGGCCTGCCGGACTACTGCCGCGACCTGGTGCGAGCGGCCGCATTGTATTGCCGTCTAACGCCCGGAGGCAGTCGCCGGCTGAAGGGCGCTGTCGGGGAAGATGGCGGTGCCCTGGTCTCTGCTGCCGCCGCCTGTGGCATCGAGTGGGACCCTCCGCAGTCCTACTCTCGCCCCTGGCATGTCGAGACCGGCTGCTGGCATGTCGGCAAGCCCCTCCACGACCAGCACGGTGCGCCGGGCGGGACGGCGGTCCCTGACCAAGAAGGTCAGCTATGAACGGTTCTTCGCCCCACACGCTTGACTACGCATTGATCGAGGCCCGCGCCGGCGAACTCGGCTGGGACACGGGGGACTTCATCCGCAAGATCGGGATCCACCCACAGGATCTGCACCGAGTACTGCAACCCGACCAGGTCAGCCTCACGTGGCTGTTCCGCATCGCCGAGGCCCTCGACCTCCATCCGGGTGAGCTCATCACTGAACCGATGCCTGACGTCGGACAATCCGCCCAGGACGCTGCCATGGTGGAGACCATGCTCGCGCCTCGGCGCAGCCCGTCATGGGTGAGCCGAGAAACCCTTTCAGCGGTCCTCGGCTGGACACCTCAGAGAGTCCAAGACGCGCTGAACACCCTACAAGATCAGCTGGATGGTACGGCGGTTACGCTGATCCGCGGCAACGCGGGCTGGGCGCTCGCAAGCCGCTCGCCCAGTCCCTCCATCAGCGTCGCGTTGTCTGCCATGCGACAGCGCATCATGCCGCTGAGCCTCGAAGACGCCGCGCATCTGACGTACCAGCTGGGCGCTGCAGTGAAACGGTCACGCCATAACGGGCCCGGAGCACCGCACATTTGCGAGGCGCTAGACGCGCGGGAACAACAGACGCCAACCGATTCCCTCGAACCCCAGAACCGCTCTGTTTGGACCGCACCTTCCCCTCATCCAGATATCCTCTTCGCCCTCTTGCTGACCGACCGGCCGGACCCGGACGAGCAGCCAGCAGACGATGCGCACGAGTGAGACACCGCGCCCGCACCGCGAAAGCGTGGCAGCGCCGCCATCCCGCCATCAGCACGTTGAGGGGGCCACGGTGATTCCGGACAGCCGTCCTTATGGGGGCAGCCTATGCGGCTGTTTGAATTTGAGGGGACTCGTTGAGCACCTCCAGGGGTGGCCGGTAGCCGAACGCCGGCGCCGGCGGTTGCAGAACCCTTCGATATAGCGCATGACCTGCCTTTTCGCCTTGGCGCGCGGGTGATGAAAGCGAAGCGGTGCAGCCCTTCATTGTTGATTGCGCTGAAGAACGGCTCGGCCATTTCGACGCGCCCCCACCGTCTTTGCCGCAATCTCTGGTGATCTGAGCGCGCATCCGCGGCGCGTCCTGCGGATGGCGTGAGTCAGGTGGATCAGCTTGGGACGCTGACCGCCTCGTCAGCCACGCTGGTACCGGGGTTGGGCTGGACAGGCGAGGCGAGGACAAGATCGAAGATTTCGCGCGGCGGGCAGTCGGGATCGCGGGGTGTGTCGCTGTCGAGGAGCCAGTCCAAAGCGGCGGCCAGGTGGTGCGGCTGGGCGAGAGGTCCTCTGGCGTACACCACCCGCCATGGTGAGGGCGGTGAGGCTGGAAGCGACCAGACGGGCGCGCCGGCCTCACTGCCGTTGGCGACCAGGAGGCCGGTGTCCTGCCAGAAGGCCAGCAACTCGGCCATGGTGTCGATAGGCGGATCGTCGCAGGCTTCGACGAGAGCATCGAAGCCCGCCTGCCAAACCTCGAAGTGGCGTCGGGCGGCGGTCAGGTGCCGGCGCAGCACCTGTACGGCGGGGTGCTCGTCCAGTTCGGGGGCGTGCCCGAGGTCGGGCAGAGCGAGATCGGGCGGCTGGATACCGTCCCAGATACTGGATGCCAGCCACTGCTCGCCGGTGGGCCACCGTTCGGGGGTCTGGCCAGCTGCGATCTCGGCCAGGCCGGCGGTGGTGACGCGGGGATGGTCCAGCAGGGCGTTGACGATCTCCGCAGCGCGGGGGCACAAGGCTGGCCAGCCGGTGTCGAACAGGGCGAGCATGGCCTGCTCGTCCTTGCCGAGCGTCAGCCCGGGATGCCCGTCGATGGGCACAACCTGGCGGGGGCGGTTGGGCGCGGCGGGTAGTTCGATGCGGTGGGGGCGCTGGCCGTAGCGGTCGATCCAGGTGGTGGCCAGCCGCAGGCGGTGTTCTTCGAGCGCGTCTTGGATGGCTTGCATGCGCCGGTCCTGGGCGGCGCGGAGTTTGTCGCGGCGCTGGCGTTCGGCGGGGGTGAGGTGTACGGCGCAGTGGTGGGAGCCGATGCCGGTGACGATGGTCTTGGCGCAGCGTTCCTTCTTCAGGGTGGTGCCGGCGCATTGGGCGTCGGGGTCGGGGTCTTCGAGGTAGGCGGCCTCGACGTCGCAGATGATCTGCGGGTTGATGGGCGGCCGGGTCAGAGCCACGTCCGGGCGGACGTCGGCGGGTTCGGTGCCGGCCTCACGGGCTTGGGCGAAGATGGAGCGGGCACGGGGCTTGCCGGTGCCCCAGGCGGGGGCCAGCGGGAGGCGGGCTTCCATGATGGCGGTGGCGTGGGCGGCGTTGAGCAGCATGTCGCTGGCTTCGCTGTGGACCTGGAGCTCCTCGCTGAGGTTGAGCCGCATGCCGTTGATCAGCTGCAGGACGTTGCGGATCTCCCAGGACAGCTGGGCGGCCTGCATGAGCAGCCAGGCCGGTGACATGCCGTCGTGGCGGTCGCGGCGGGGCGGGGTGATGGTGCGGGCCGGGAGGGAGTGGGCCTGGCGGAAGCGGGTCATGCCTCTTCTCCAAAGGGCTGCGGGACGGCTGTACGCGTCGGGGTGCGGCTGCATGCTTGCACGTCACAGCGGTGCGGCCCGGTGCCACTACCACCATTTGTACCAACGTTGGTACAGACCTTTGAGGATCATGCCCGCCACCGTGGGTGAGTGCCCGAACCGACCACGCCACGCCTCGCTGAACTGCGCAGACAGTTCGGCGCGCGGCTGCGCGAGCTCCGCCAAGGGCACGGGCTGAGCCAGGAGCAACTGGGTGAGATGGCCGAGGTGGACCGCAAGACGATCAACCGCATCGAGAATGGCATGTACAGCCCGCACCTGGACAAGGTCTTCCAGATCGCCGACGCGCTGAGCGTCCCACCCAGGGACCTGTTCGAGTGGGACGGCGCTTCACGTTCCTGCTGAGCACCGCGGCTGTGGCCACATTGCGTTGCCGGCGGCCACACTGGGCTGCCCGTCATGCTCGGCGTCCGGCGGCGGTCACGTGGTCCCCGCATCGGGCGCCGAAGGCGTCCACGCAGCGCCAGGAGTACGGCGGCAGCGCGTGTGCCGCCGTGACCTTCGGTGCTGTCGCTGCCACGGAGGTCCCCGAGGTGGCGCGGTGATGCAGGTAGGCGGCGGAACTCGGCGTGCGACGCTCTATACGGGAACATCAGCGGGGAGGCAGTCGTCGGACTGCGCAGAGCAACGAACGCCTCACCTGCAATCGATCACCTGCCCCTGGTCCATGCCTTCCGGCCAGCAGCTGATGCGGGTGCTGTGGGGCCGCAGGGCCATGCCTCAGGCTCGTTGCGTGACGGCGGCCGTGAGAACTCAAAGGCCATTGACAGGTGCGGAGGCGTGCGGCCGGCTCACCGCGTGATGTTCTTCTCCGCGGCGGATGCCGGTGCGTCCGCGCCTGGTGGCGTGCGGGCGCGGATGTGGCGGCGTTCCTCTTCCAAGAGGGCGTCGAGGTCGGGCTCGTGGTCGATGAGGAGACGGGCCCTGATGGTGTCGGCCAGGTCGCTGGGGCGTGCCACCCGGTTGAAGATGTCGGCCTTGACGTGCCCCCGTTGCACCAGCCGTTCCTCCAGCGTGTCAGAGGCGATGAGCCGGTAGACCGTCACCGGCCGCGTCTGGCCGATGCGGTGAGCCCGGCCGGTGGCCTGCCATTCGGTGCTGGGCTTGTTCTGCGGTTCGAGGATGACCACCACCGAGGCGCTGGAAAGATTCAGCCCCTGACCCCCGACGATGATTTGCGCGATGAGAGCGGCGAAGCCGGGCGCACGTTCGAAATCGTCGATCTGCTGAGGTCTTCGGCTGTGCAGGACGTCGCCGTGCAGGACGGAGCAGTCAGCGCCAAGGACCGCCTCAGCCAGGGTGAGCGCGTCGCGGAAGAAGCTGAAGACGAGGATCTTCTGCTCGTTGGCGCGGCACTCCTGGACGATCTCGCGCAGGCGCTGCATCCTTCCTGACGCGGCGCCACCGAGGGTGGTGAGCTTCCTGCGGACGGTCGCCACGTGCTCGGTGAGGGCGATCTGCTCATAGCTGCGCCGCTCAGCCCCGGTCAGACCGATGGGCTCGTCGTGGAAGATGAGCGGCGGCAGCTCCTGCATCACCTCGTCTTTGTTACGCCGCAGATAGACATCGGCGATGGCACGCCGGAACCGGTCGGGCTCACGGCCAGCACGCTCTCCGCCATCGAACGCCTCGCGCAGATGCCGGCCCTTGGCCGGGTCGACCAGGTCGATCACGTTGAGGAACTCACCGGCGTTGTTCTCCATAGGGGTACCGCCCATGAGCAGGCACCGCCGTGCCGAGGCCACCAGCGTGGCCGTGGCCTGTGTGCGCTGGCTGCGGGGATTCTTAACCAGATGAACCTCATCGACGACGACGAACCCGAGCTGGGGCAGGCGATGGGGCACCAGGGCCTTGGCGCGCTCGTAGGAGACGACCATGAGACCGTGGCCTCGCATCCAGAGGCGCAGGTCCGCTTCGGCGCTCCGGCCGCGACTGGTGTAGGCCTCAACGCCCGGCAGCGTTTCGGTGATCTCCTGCAGCCAGGTGTCGATGAGCGAGGCCGGGCAGATGATGAGGTGGTGCTGCTGTCGTTGGCGGGCAATGACGTGCCCGATCGCGGCCAGCGCCTGAACGCTCTTGCCGAGCCCCATCTCATCTCCCAGGATGGCCCGGCCGACGATGACCGCGAAGGCCGCACCCAGCTCCTGGTAGTGGCGCAGCTCCTTGCGCAGCAGCGAGCGGTCGAGCTGGAGGGCGGCGATCTGGCCGGCCAGGTCGGCCGGGATCGATCCGCGCCTTGCCCCGGCCTGGATGACGCGGACTTCGCTGGAGTCGCCCTCGTGCAGGGTGAGCTGTTCGAGCAGGGCCATCAAGGCGGCGTTGTGCTTCGTCCAGACGGTCTTGACCTCACCGTCGGTCAGTGGTCGCCGCAGGAGCGTCTCAACCCGGTCCTGGTGCTGCCGCAGATCGGCCAGAAGCATGCCGATGGCGGGAGCATGCGCGCGTTCCCGCAGTTCCTGGTGCTCGACGAGCAGCTGCCGCTGGCGGTCGTCGCTCGCCAGCAGCCAGGACCCTCGTCGCGTCGCCTGGACCAGTCCGCGTAGATCGTCCAGCAGGGGCTGAAGAACGGGCCAGATCGCCGCCTGCGACAGATTCCTGGCGGCCTGCAGCGTGTACAGGGCTCTGGCCAGGTTCACCTCGTGCCGGTGCCAAGCGCGATCATCCAGCGCGGGCCGCAGGTCGTCGTTACGGAGCCGAAGAGCGTTGGCGAGGCCTTGCCGGAGCTTGTCGGCGTGTTTCGGCCCGATTCTGTCAAAGCGCGTCAGGTGGTGCCGATGGCGCTGGATGTCGGCCGCGGTGTGCAGTCCGGCGGCCTGCAGGACTCCCGCCGGGACTTTGGGACCGTCATAGTCCAGCTTCCCGACCGGAAGCAGGCCGAGCCGGGTCCCGACCTTGTCATCACGCATCGCGCGCCGGTGGCGATGCACCTCGGCGGTGGCGTCCTGGAGGAGACGGCGGCCTGCCTGCCGGTCATATTCGAGGGAGGCCAGCAGTTCGCGAGCCCAACGATGGATGTCGTCACGTTGGCGCCATCTGGAGAACAGCACGTCGTCCCCTCGCCGTCAGGGCCTGAGCGGATGCCATGGTGAGGATCGTTCGCCGAACGCCTTCTGGCTATCGAGCTGGATGCTTGATTGTCCTGCCGGAAGATGAAGGGAAATGTCACGGTTGGGGATCACGGCGGGGATTACGGCCGGGGCCGACGAGGTGCACGTCGCTGATTGCGTCCGCCGTCGATGTCTGGGAACGGGCTGATGGGGTGCCGGCAGGGCGGCGGGCAGAGCCAGTGCAGGCGTCTTTTCGAGCCGCTGCCGCGCAGGGCGGCCTCGCGTTGCTGACGGCAGGCCGGGCAGGTCGGTGGGCGGTCGAACTCATCGGCACGTTCGTGCCGCAGGATGTGAGCGGCGAAGTGCCGGCTGCGCATGACGGCCATGACTTCCCGCCGTCCGCCGACCCGCTGGTGCGACAGCATGTTCATGCTGCCGAGGAAGGTGAGGCTGTCGTCGATCACGGCGAGTTTTTGGTGCTCCTCCTGCAGGAACACCACATGCTGGACGGCCTGGCGCAGCGCCTGGACGTAGGGCTCGTAGCGTTCTTCCTTCTCGCGCGGCGGCAGCACGACCGCCCGGACGACGACGCCGCGCTGCGCGGCGGCCTGCAGCGCGGGCAGGATGTCGTAGACGCGCTGGCCGACCCAAGGGCTCCACATCCACACGCTGCGCTCGGCCGCGTCGATGGCCGCGCACAGCTCGGCCGGCAGGAGCTCCTCGTCGTACAGGCCGGTGACCTTGACGTGGCCGCGCAGCGCTTCCCACACGGTGCGCCGGGCCCCCGACGGCTCGGGGGCGTGCTCGAGGCCGAGCAGGTCGCATGCGGAGACGATCGTGACACGGCGCTCCCGGCACAGATCGCCCAGGACACGCAGCGGTCCGGCCCCGGCGCGGGCGACGGCGGCGCCGGGGGCGATGAGGTAGAGCAGCCGGCGGGCCCGGGTGACGGCCACGTTGACGGTCTGCCGTGCTCCGGGCAGGTTCCTGGCGATCCGGCTCCAGCCGTCCTCCACCAGATCGACGATCGCCGTGTCGAACTCCCGGCCTTGAAAGCGGTAGATGGTGCCGGCCTCGGCCCGGGCGTCGACGTCGGTGTCGGTGAACACGTCGGTGATCAGATCGGACTCCTGGCGGTACGGGGTGATCACGCCCACAGAGGTTTCGCCCGCGGCGAGGTGGTGCTCGGCCAGGGCCCGGGCGAGCAAGGGGCCGACCGCCCAGCACGGCGAGCCGCCGTCGCGCCGCACCGACACCAGCTCGGGCGGCAGGCCCGAGGTGTCGATCAGGACGATCTCGTCGGCGGCAGGCTGGCCCACCACCAGGCGCCCGCCGTAGGCGAGCCGGTTGGCCAGCTCGTTGATGGCGGGGCCGAACCGATACTGGTGGGTGAGCGTGACGCATCCCGGCACTGGACGCCGGCCGTCGATGCCGAGGGCGGTGAAGACGTCGCGCTTCAGCCAGGCCGTCACCTCGGCGCTGTGCGGCTCGGGCAGGTCCACGATGGGGCCGTTCTGCATGAAGTCGCCCAACAGGCTGGCGCCGTGCGTGGCCCGGCTGATGGCGTACAGCACTTCGGCGGGATAGGACGCCGAGGCTTCGTCGATGAGAACATGATCGTAGGAACGCCGGTGCACGGCAGGCCGCATCCGGAGCATCGCGTGCGTTGTGGCCACCACCTGGGCCGCGTCGATGAGTTCCTGCTCGGCGTCGCGCTCGAGTCGCCGCCGTCTGGCCAGGACCTTCTCATGCTGCTCCTCCAGGAGGATCAGCTGCTGCATCGGCTCCTGGGCAGCTGCTTCGAGTGCGCGCAGACGGCCATGCAGGTCGGGCAATCCGGCCTCATCGGCCTGCTGAACCATCGCCAGGTCCTGCGGGGTGGGTTCCGGCACGTCGGGCAGGTCGTCGAGGTCGTGCTCGGCTTGGCGAAGTGCTGCCAGCCTCTGCTCGTGCGAGCGCCGCGCTGCGGCCGCCTGCTGGCGCAGCGCGGCACGCTCGGCCTCAAGGCGGGCGATTTCGGCTGGCGAGCACGAGGCGGCCTGCTCGCAGGCGGCGATGCGCTGACGGAGTTCGGGGGCGTATCGGGCCAGCGCGCCGCGGATCTGGCCGAGCCGTTCGCGGCTGTCGGCCAGGGCACGCTCGGCCTGACCGATCTCGGTGCGCAGCGCGGCCAACTCCGCGGCGTGCCACGTCCGCTTCCAGCGCGACCACGTCTCCTGCTCGGCGAGCCGGTCCTGCAGATCGTGCAGCGTCACCTCCTGGCTCGCCACGCGCAAGCTCGCGCGATCTGCGGTCCGGTCGTAGTCGGCCAGCTCAGTTTGCAGGCGAGCGGCTTCGGCGTGCAGGCGCCGGTCGGCTTCTCGTTCCCGCCAGGCCGATTCGGCCTGCCGCACCAGCTCATCGAGCTGCTCACCATGGCGGCGCTCCTGGTCACAACGTGCTCGCGCCTGCTCGCATCGCTTGAGGCGCTGCTGTCTGTCGGCGAAGGCGGCGATGCGGGCGCTGGCCGCGGCATAGGCCGCGGCATCGAATCCGTGCAGCCGCTCCCGTGCTGCGTGCACGGCAGCCAGCCGGGGATCTGCGCGGCTGGTGTCGATGCGGGCGGCGATCGTCGAGCGTTCCTGCTCTACCTGCTCCAACGAGGCTCGGACCAGGTGGGCCAGGGCGAGCCTTTCGTCGTCGGCGACCGTGCGCACCGTGGGGGTTCCCACCCGGACGAACTGCCCGGCCCGCAGATCCGTGACGAGCTCGGCGGCGCGCTGCAGCGCGTTGTCGACGGCGACGTTCGTGCCCGAGACGAGCAGCACGCTCTTGCCAGCCTTACGCAGGGTGTCAAGGGCATGAGCGATGACCCGGGTCTTTCCGGTTCCGGGAGGACCCCAGATCGCGTGCAGCCCTGCGGCGCAGCACGCCGAAAGCGCCTGATCCTGTTCCGCATTCAGGCCGTGCTCTCGCACCGGCGGCAGGGGAGGCAGAGGCGCGACAGCCGGGCGGTGGCGAAGGCGGACGTCAAAGGGGAGGGTGACAGCTCGCGAAGCTGCTTGACCAGCGACTCCACCAGCGTGCCGGAGGTGGACTGCTGGACGCACAACACCATGTCCTGCGTCGGGGCGGATTCCATGACGCGGACGTAGAGGAGCCCCTGGTCGCTGAAGGTCTCGAACACCGAATAGCGGGTGTCTGGCTCCTGCCCGCAGGTGAGGAAGACCGTCTCGGTCCTGTCCATGTCGAGCGGCTGGCGCAGTACAACCTTGAACCAGCCTCGGTCTCTCTCGGTTGCCGCGTAGGCCGGTCCCACCTGCCGTGGCCGGTCGGATGAGCGGGGTCGCGCAGTCTTGGCGCACAGTTCTTGCACTGCGGTGACGGCTGCGGTGAGCCACGACGGATTCTGTCCCGAGTCCATGATTCTCATTCGTCGCTGAGGTAGGGAGGCGGCTCTCGTCGATCCGGACGCGGCACTGTGCTGTGCGGCAGCGTGACAGATGCCATCGCGCGGAGAAGCCGCAAGGTAACTCTCGCAGTGTGACCAGAGCCAATGACGGACTATCGCAAACGGCGCGACCCTCACGCCAAGTGGGCCCGCTAGGAACAAGAAAGTTCAAGTGGTGCCGCGACCGGCTGTGCCTTGCCCTTATTTCGCCGGACGTCAACATAAGCAAGCAGATGCGTTTCAGTGCCTGGCGGCCTGCTAGCGCTTCTTTTCCATGAGTGGAAAAGATTGCACCGAACAAAGAATGCCGGGGTGCTTCGGTCCAGCAGGCAAGAGGGCGTAAGAGATCACAAGTGGCCCTTACTGGCGGCGTAGGCCAGGAAAACGACGATCAAGACGACGATTAGGATGCCCCAGCCTGAGTTTCTGGATACAGGCTGGCTCCTCGTGCCCCTGTTGCTTCGCATGTGAGAGGAGACACGTGTGACGCGCCCATCGGGGAGACGACGCGGGTGGCTGCGGACTCTGTGCTGCATGTAGCTCACCTCCTTCAGGCACACTCAAGCGACGCAGACGACGGCACCCGGCCGGAACCACTCCTGCGGCAATAGCGCAGGATTTCGGCAGGGCAGGCCGCCAAGCGGAGAACAGGATCTATCAAAAGGGCGACACGGGAACGGTCGCTCGATGGAGTACGGCCCGCGATCCCAAAGATCTCGTTGCATGCGCAGGCGGGCGTCAAGGAGAAACAATAACCCAGCCCTCGAGGCGCTCGCAGGAGAGTCGCAAAGATTTTCTGCAACCTGCAGGAAGAAATGCGCATGTTGACCTTGGGCCGGGGTCCCTGGTGTACCGCTGATCTATTTCAAGCGCAGAAGAGCACCGATCCGGTCAGGGTGTTTTCCTGATTAGGAGAGGGCCGTGAGAGCCGGAACCGCAGGACATCGGGCTTTGCGGTGGCTCTAAGACCGTGGACCGCTTCGACAGCGGCCAGGCACGGCGTCGTACGCCGTAAGAGGGCAGAAGAGGAGGATGAGCCCCCTTGGACGTGGTGTGAAGAGGAAGGCCCTCGGACATGCTCCGTGCTTGCGGAACTCCTACACCAGCACGCTCCCGCTACACCTGGGGCAGCGAGCTCATCGACGCCGTCTGACGGGTCGGCAGCTGGCAGGGCTCCTTCCCGGCCGCGACACCGGCGAGAACGGCTGGCACGGCACCGCGCCCGTGCGCACCTGCCAGCCGAACGGCTACGGGCTCTGGCAGACCGTGGGCAACACTCGGGAGTGGTGCGCGGAGCCGTTCGACCGGCACGCGTACGCCAAACGCGCCCTGCCGTCTGCTGCACCAGGGCCAGCGCATACGGCCGGTTGAGCTGGCTGGCGAGAAGCCCGAGTGGGATGACGTCGGCCATGACCCGGCTACGCAGGTGTTGAGCGAGACGGGCGCGCGGCTCCAGCATCCGGCTCAGTGTCTTTGGATCGGTGATGTCTTGCGGATCGACCGGGCGCAGCGGCCCGTCCGGGTTCAGGCGCAATACATGGTCACGAGTCGAGCACTTCACCAGCGAAGACCGCACGCAACGCAGTGAGATAGGCCGCATGCGCTCTTCTGGGATGTGGACGGACGCGGAGCTCACCGAGCCCGTTGCTACGCCTGAGCTGTCAGGCTGGCAGCCCCTGTGGTGGGGCTTGCCCACCGGGTGGGATGCGCCGATCTACTCGGCAGATCTGAAAGGCTGGGTGGCGTACCAGGCGCATGACCAGTACGGACGGCTATGGCCGGCCGTGCCGGCCGAGTTGGTCACCGGCGGGCGTCTGACCGCCTGGGGCCTGAGGCCGCGCCACGCGCTGCGTCCTGACGCGTTCCTTGTTGGCCCTGTCCACGTGAACGGGTGTCCGGTTTCCATTCCCCCTTCCGTGCAGAACGCCGACATCGACGACCACCATCTCCTCGTGGCCGCATCGCTGGGTATCGCCGGTGATTTCCCCGCCATCGTTGATCGTTATCCCGTCCGTGCCCTGTATCGACACGACCAGGCGCTGCCCCACGACCGGCCGCCCACGCCAGCCGAACGTGCCGCAGATCGGTGGGACGCAGTTGAATGGGCAGCCGCCGTTCTCGCCGATCCGAACAGCGTCATCCTGGAGGTCGGCACCTGGGGCGACATCGAAGACCCCATCAACGAACAGCACGAGCGCGCCACCGTGTGCGACCTGGCGATCTACAGCAGCAGTGGCAAGCCCTTGCTGAACACGCTGATCAACCCGGTTCCCGGTGAGGAACTCCCGGCCGCAGATCTGGCACACCACAACATCACACCCCGGCAGGTGCGAGCCGCCCCCGCCTTCCGCGATGTCCACGCCACGGTGGCCACGATCCTTCGAGGACGCCAGGTCGTGTGCCTCGACCGGGCCCGCACCTACGGCGTGTTGTTCTGCGAGCTGGAACACTTTGCCAACCACGGCACCCTCTGCTGGGACAACGGGGCCTTGACTCCCGACCACGAGCGCATGCTTCACCGGTGGCGCCGCACCCGGTTCTCCTGCCTGCGTCTGGCCCGCTCACGATTCGACGGTCTGTGGGACCGGCGGTGCCAGCCCCAGCTTGCCGACAGGGCGACGGAGCCAGCCCGAGCCTTCCAGCGAGCTCAAGTGGCGCTGGCGGAATTGAGAATGATGGCAGCCGCGGCACCGAGCCGATATCGACAGAGGTGTCAGCAGATCGAACAAGCCGAACGTTCCGGCCGCCTCGAACGGCGGACGCTGACCGTCCGTGATCAGCGGATCCGGGAGCAACGCACCCGCGACATGGTGCTGGAGCGCAGCGGCGGCCGGTGCGAGAACCCCTCCTGCGCCGACGCCGGCTATCAGCAGGACGTCACTGATGCCGGGAGACCGTTGCTGGAGGTGCACCACACCGACGGCGACCCGTCCACCGCGTTCGCCGACGGAGCGCGTGATCACCCTGCCGCCATGCTGGCCCTGTGCCGCAACTGCCACGGCCTGGTCACCCACGGCCGTAACCGCGCCTCGCTCAACCAGATCTTCGTCTCGGCGGCGAAGGCCGCACACGAGCGGTTCCTGGCGGGAGCCGCATCGAACGCCAGCGAGCAGACTAATCCCGCAGGGCGCGCCGGGCAGTGAGGTGCTTCCACCATCTTCATGATGGTCGCGGAGTTGGATAAGCGAGGTGTGCGGGGTTGGAGGTTCGGGGTTGGACTCGTGAGCCCCGCGCCCGGAGCCTGCTCGACATGCTTGTGGAACTTGTCGGTGTCTCTGCTCGCGTCGTGCACGGCGTCCGGCCGATCGGCCCGGACGCGGCCGGGTGCGGTTTACGCCCGGTGTCGGGGTGCTCTGAGGCGGCTACCGGGCGACACACGGTCGAGTGGCTCAGGCATGGTATTCCTGGGCGACGGCATAGATGAGGCCGTTCTCGTCGAAGGACACAGTGAAGGCGGGAAAGCCCTTCCTGGCTCCCGCGGTGGCGCGGAGGAATTCCTTCAGCTCCGGCAGAGTACGCATCTCGTGATCGTTGGGCGCGCCATCGCGGAGCGCATAGAAGGTGAACCCCGACGCCACCTTCGCCGCCACTGGGGCGCCGACCTCGGCGGCGTACCAGTTGCTCGCCCGGGACTTGGGGACGTGTCTTTCGTCGTGGTCCACCCATTGGCGTTTTGCCCGTTGGAAGACCGGTGAGGACCCGCCGTCGGACAGGCTCAGCAACCCTAGCTTCTCGACGTCGGCGAACGCGGGCTTGGCCGTCGTCGAGGCGGAGTGCGTGTAGCCCGTCAAGTTCGCGGAGCGCACGATCTTGTCGTAGATCCTCGATTGTCCGTCCCGGACTGAGAGCGAGTAGAAGGCCACGCGGGAGACGGGCAGCCACCACGCCTCTTGCACGAAGGTCCAGTCCTCCTCGTGGCAGGGGACCTTCCATCTGCGGTGCGCCGCTTTGCGTCCGTCGGCGAGCGGGGTGAGGTCGGATGCGACGACCTTCCCGCCGGCAGCCGTCGCATAGTCGTCGAAGGCCATCACGTCATGGGCCAACCGGGGGGACAGCTCCTCCACGTTCACTTCGGAGGAAGCGTATGCCGGGTCGGAGGTGACGCTGCCTCCGGCGAGGCAGGGCAGTGTCGCGTTGCCCTGGGCCCACCCTTGCTCCTGGCCGTCGATGCTGGCGACGGGCCAGGCGAGAGGGTCGGGCCGCAACTCCAGCACCAGCGAATCCGGGCGGCATGGCAATCCCCAAGGGCCGCCGACGCCACGGTCGTCCGGAGACTCCAAACAGGCGAGCGTCTTGCTCACCTCGACCAGTCGCCAGTCGGCCGGAAGGGTGAAGGTGATGCCCGCGAAGGTCGCGGACCGGGGCGAGGAGGACCGGGCCGCGGAGGGGGAAGGGGACGCGGTGGCAGAGGGTGCGGTGGATGCGGGAGCGCCAGATAAGGTCGTGGCAACCAGCGAAGGCATGGCCTCGGCAGGATGCGATCGCAGCGGCTCCTCCAGCAGCCGAGGCATCAGCACCGCGGCCCCGGCGGCGAGGCCCAGACTTGCGACGGCAACGGCGATCTTCTGGGCGTGGCGGCGAGTCTTGGCGGGCGGACGATCACTGGTCTCGGCTTCGTCGATCGCGGCTGGGACGGCCTCGTGCTCGATGATCGTCAGCGAGGGAACCTCGGGTTCAACAGTCGTGGGCCAGCCGGGTTCGCTTGTGATCGGCGCGATCCAAGTGCGGGTGAGCAGCGTGGTGGTGTCCTCGACATCCTGGACCGATTCGTCCTGCCGCCAGGACTTCAGGACCGCGGCGAGGACCTCGCCGCCGGTGGGACGTTCGCCGGGATGCTTGGCCAGCGCGCGGTCGACCAGCGCACGCATTAGCTCGGGGATGGCGTCCGTCTCCACCGCCTGCCCGAGCACCCTGGCGGCCAGCACCTCTGGCCGCCCCTTGCCGAAGGGCGGTGTTCCCGTGGCGGCGTAGGTGACGACCAGGCCCCAACCGTAGACATCGGCCGCGGGCCCGGCCCCTTCGCCGCGATACTCCTCCGGGCTGATCCAGCCGGGCGACCCGAGCACCATGCCGGTCCTGGTCATCGCGGTCTCGTCGAGCGCCCGCGCGATGCCGAAATCCACCACGCGTGGCCCCTGCGGCGCCAGGATGATGTTCGACGGCTTGAGGTCCCGGTGTACGACTTCAGCGGCGTGGATGGCGGTCAACGCCTCCGCGAGTCCGGCGGCCAGACCGTACAGACCATCTCCGGTCAGCCGCCCCGATCGGCTGACGTGCGCCTCCAGAGTGAGGCCGGGCACGTACTCGGTCGCCAGCCACGGCCGCTCCGCGTCCGGATCGGCATCGACGACCTGCGCGACGTAGCCGCTGCGCACCTTCCGCAGCACCGCGACCTCACGGGCGAAGCGCGCACGGAACTCGCCGTCGAAGGCGTAGGCGGGGTGAACGAGTTTGACGGCCACCTTCGCGTCCGCATCGTCAACAGCGGCCAGCACCACACCCATGCCGCCAGCGCCCAGACGTCCCACGACCCGGTAGGGCCCCACCCTCCGCGGGTCGGCGGCCAGAAGCGGGACGAGCTCCGTCCCGTGCACATCATCCAATGGGAGAACCTTCACTCGGCAGCCGAAGCCGAAGATCAAAGAATGTAAGCGATGCTAGGGATGAGATCGTTCCAAGTCCACCCGAGGGCGCCCGCGTGGTGACTTTCCGGGAGAGTCTGGGCGACGGATGCATCGCTGAAGATCCCCTGAGGGGAATCTGGCGGTATAGGCCCCGTCCCAGGTCAGTGACCATGTCGGCGCTTATCGAATCCGGCGATCGAAGGAGGCCGCCCTCGAAGGTGATCAGCAGCGTGATCCGATGGTTATCTGCGGTGGTCTACGAAGATGAACCGCTCCCCACGAAAGCCAGCAGTCCTCGTGACGCCCTCCAGCCGGCCCTGAGCCGGGTGAAGGCGGCGAGTCATGAGGGTTGCCCTGAGAAGCCTCGCCCTGCACGCCCGCTTCGCCCATGCTGCACCCGCGGGCTCGGGAACCGACCGTACGCGCCGGGCAGGCGCGGTTGCGCGGATCGGGTGCGAAGATGGGGCGTCTTGTGCTCGGGTCGGCGGCCAGAGCGCTGGCGGGTTACGGGCAAGGAAGGACGATGATGGCCTACGTGGACGAGACGGACGGCGCAGCCAGAGCTGAAGCGCTCTTGTGGGCTGCGCCGACAGGGCCGCTGCCTGAACCGCCGATCGATACCAAGCCTCAAGTGCTGCCCATCGGTGCCTTGCACTGGCCCGACGCCGAACGCCTGTTTCTCCGGCTGCTGCACACGGTCCGTCCGGTCCAGTACGCCAAACTCTTCGGCGTTCCCGGTCAGGCCCAGGCCGGGATCGATGCCTACGCCCGGCTCCCCTTGGATCTGACAGATGGAGAAACCGGCGGCCGTGACTACATCACTCTGCAATCGCGGCGGGTCGCTACCCTCACCGCAGCCAAGATCAAGAAGGCTGTCGACGACCTGTTGAAGGGCGAATGGGCGGACAAGACGTCGGCCTTCTACTACGCCACGTCGTTCGACTTGCAGGCCACGAAACTGGACGCCGCGATCCGGCAGCAGACCGAACGGCTGGCCGCGCTTAAGATCACTTTCATTCCATGGGGCGTGCAGGAGATCTCCAGCCTGCTCAAGGACCATCCCCGGATCGTTGACGACTTTTTCGGCCGGACGTGGGTCGAGCGCTTCTGCGGTCCTCAGGCGGCGCAAGCCCTCGCGAACAACCTGCCCCGCCAGGACAGCAGCACCCTGCGTGCCGGACTGCGCGACCTCTACCAGGCCGTCTTCTCTGCCCAGGGCGGAGTCCACCCTGTCGATGGTGCAGAACCGGACCACCCGTTCGTGATCGTTGATGTCGATCCCGTCCATCAGCAGTCGGAAATGCTCGACATCGACTTGCCTGAGCCAACCCGTACCGAGCAGCCTTCCACACAGGAACCGGTCGACGGGCCTATCTACATCGCCTCCCGCCTGGGCGCCCGCCGACAGTCGTTCAGATCCGCTCGCCACCTGCTCAACCGAGCAAGCCGGCCCCCGCTGGTGACGGCGAACGCCGGTGCGGCCGATGAGTGGCTGGCTGCCGACAAGTACCGACTGCTGATCGGCCGCCCCGGAGCAGGCAAGTCCAGTCTTCTGCGGTTCACGGCAACGGACCTGCTCTCCTCCCAGCCGCAATCCGTCGCGCTGCAGCGTCGACACGGCACCGACTTGCCGATCTGGCTGCCGTTCGGGTTCCTGTGCCGCCATCTTGAAGCCTCGACGGAAAACTCGCTGGTCTCGGCGGCCGAGGCCTGGCTGAAGTCGCAGAGTGCCACCCATCTGTGGCCACTGGTCCAGCGCGCGCTGCAGGACGACCGCTTGCTGCTTCTCGTTGACGGCGTCGACGAGTGGAGCGACGTGGGCGCGGCCGAACATGCTCTGGGGATCCTCGAGGCGTTCCTCGGCCGCACCAACGCCTCGGCGATCCTGTCCACCCGTCCGTACGCGCTCGACCGGCTCAATTGGAGCCGTCCGTGGGGCAGAGCGGACATCACTCCATTGACCGACGAGCAACGTCGCGCCATCGCTGCCGGGATCCTCCGGCCGGTTCCCCAGTCCGAGACCGCACCGGCCGTCCGGCCCACCTGGAGTGCCGACGTCGAGGCCTTTCTTGACCAACTCGCCGCCACTCCCGAACTCGCTGAACTCTCCCGTTCCCCGCTCTTCCTGACGCTGCTGGCCACGACCTGGCAGGGTGAGCCCCTGCCGCGGCAACGGTTTAAGATCTACGCCCGGCTCGTCGACCTCCTCATCGAAAAACATCCCCAGATGCGGCAGCGCGCCTCGCACGCGCGAGGAGCGCTCCTGCCCAGCAGCGAGATGACCACCCTGTTCGCCGCCGTGGCCTTCCGGCTGCGCGTCGCGGATCCTTCCGGCACCGTCACCAAGGCGGAGATGCGCAAGCTCATCGTCGCGTCGATGATGGACGACGAGGTCCTCGGCTATCCGCAGCCTGAGGCCCGCAGGATCGCCGATGCGGTCCTTGCCGTGGCGGAAGACGAGTTCGGCCTTATCGTCTCGCACGGCGCGGGTGCCGTCGGGTTCCTGCATCGCGTGCTGCTCGACCACCTGACTGGCCGATATCTGGCCACCCTGCCCGCCGCCGCGCAGCTCGAGGCCGTCCAGCGGTTCGTTCAAAATCCGGCCTGGCGCGATGTGCTGCTGGCCCTGCTGAGCGAGCAGGTCAGCCCGCACACGACCGAGGCGCTGCTCACCACCGCCCTCGACGCGGGTGGCCGCCGTTGGGCGGATATCGACGGCTACGAACTGCTTGCCGAAGCGCTTGCCGCGGGCGTGAAGCTCACTCCGAGACTGCTGAGCGCGCACGTGGAGCGCCTCATCGAACGGGTCGAAACGCATCCGTCGCTGCGGCACCGGGCGAACCTCATCGCCGCACTCGTCGGCACGCTCGCGAGTAACTCCGTCCGCAGCCACCTGCTTCCGGTCATGAAACGGTGGCTCACCGCGCCGCGCCCCGACCCGTCAGCGACCATGTGGGCGCTACGTACTCTCAACATCCCCGATGAGGCCGCGATCGATTACCTGCTCTGGGGTCTGCGGCACCCTGAGGACTTGGTGAAGGTCAACGCGGCCCTGGCCATCGCACAGCGGTTCGGTGGCCAGCCGCGCGTGGCGCATAGGCTGATGGCGTTCACCGAGACCGGGCCGTCCTCGACGGTGCAGGCCGCCGCCATCCTCGCTCTTGGCAACGGCTGGCCCGAGACGCCCGACACCACCCGCTTGATCGAATGGGCTCGGCGCCAGCCATCCATACCGCTCCGTCTGGTCGGCCTCGACCTGCTGCAACGCGGTACTCCGTCAGGTGACGCCGCCCTGTTCCGCCCGGAAGAACGCGACTGGCTGCTGTCTCTGCTCCATCAAGAGGACCGGGTCCGTGGACCCTGGCCCGCCGCAGCTCTCGTCGAGATCGCCGCCGCCGGCGATGAGCAGGCGGCGGACTTCGCGCTGGAGACCTTGACGACGAACGGACGCACCGGCGGCGACCGCGACCTCGCATGGAGCCTGGCCTGCAATGTCCTCGCCGGCGACAGCCGCTTCAAGGCGTGGGCGGCCGCGGAGCTCGCCGAACCTGAAGAACGCGGCCTGCTCTTGTACAACGTCAACATGATCCCCCAGCAGTGGCGCGAGGATCCGGAATTCGCGCAGGTGCTTCGCCCGTACGTTGCCGCCGAGCTTAAGGGGCCGACGGCTTACAACGTCGTCGGCCTGGCCGCCGCGCTGCCATCCGATGACGCCCGGGAGTTGTTGTTGCAGGGGCTGGAGACATGGAGGCCCTACGCCGCAGCCCGCACGCTGGTCGAACGGTACTTGGATGACGAGAAGGTCCGTACCGTACTCACCAGCAGATTGCGCGATGATTATGCGCGTGCCGCGCCTTTGGCCGGCGTTGCCATCAACGTGCTCGGTTTCAGCGAGGGCTTCGCCCTTCTCGTCTCCCTGCTACGTCAGCCAGCTGAACGTGGTCGTACTGAAGATCAGGTCATCGTCGCCCAGGCGGTGGCCGAGGCTTGGAAGCAACTCGAGGACGCCGCTCAGCGGGCAGGCGCGGAAGGCGAGACCGCACGGGAGGTGCTCGCCGGTTACGACCCGGCCGAACTGGCGGCGCTGTGTACGGCGGTGGACCCTCACTATCTGATGTGGCATGTCCCGGCCGTCATCACCGCCTGGCCTGGGCAATTGGCGGTCCAGGAGTTCGCCGACCAGCTCATCCACGACCCTGAGCCCATCACGCCGGGGCTCGCGGACTCCATTCCGGTCGCGATTCTCAGGGCGTACTGCGGCAGGACTGGCGACGCCTCCCGCCGCATCGTTGATACAACCCTCGGCTTGCTCAAACACATCGAACCGGAGCTGCGCGAGGTCCTGGCTTTCGAACTGGCGCGCAGTTCGCTCGCTGTGAACGATCTCATGGACGTGATGGCGGGATGGCGTAACGAACCTGACACCGAGGTTCGCCGCACCGCTTTCATCGGTCTCCTTCAGGCGATCAAGCGGCACCAGCAAGCTCACGACGATGTGGCCGGCGCCAACACGCTGACCGCTGAGATGGAGTGGCTACGCACGCATATTCGGCAGGATCTGTGCGCTTACGGTCCTGACCTCGCCGAACGTCGGCAACTGGCATGGATCGGCATGCTCCTGCTCAGCGATCCCACGCTCAGCGACGGCATCCTGGAGAGCATTGGCTACGCCGGGCAGGTGCCCGGCGTCCAACTCCATGTCCTCTACAACGACGAGGTGGACCACATTCTGGTCGACCTGATAGCCGAGAACTGGGAGCAGTTGCATCTCCACTTCGGCGACGGTCTCTTCGAGCGCCTGAACAGCGCATCTGACCGGGAGAAGCGGACCGCCGGTGAGCAGCGCCGCCATGTCATGGCGGCGCTGGCCACCGTCGCCTCCCGATACCCCGCCATCGCCGAGATGCTTCGTGCAGAGGCCGACACCGATGCTGCGCTCCGCCAAGATCGGAACTTCCTTCTGTGGGCCAAGGACGAGAACCGCGGCGATGAAGGAGCGCTCCGTGCGCTCGTGGCCACACTTGGCGCAACGGCACCCGGCCGGCAAGACCAGGCCTTCGAGGTGCTGCTGGACCGAGAGGCATGGAATGTCTCCGACGAGGTGTTCAAGGCCATCCTTATCCCCGACGCGGTCGAGTATGAACCCGGCAGCATCAACGTCAGCAAGCAACTGGCCACCTACGCCGAGCTGTTTCCGGCGGACAGCGTGTCCATCGCCGCTCTTCGGGACCTCGAAGCCTGGTTCCGTGCCGGACCTGCGACTCGCGAGCGCCGCCATTGGGAGGAGACACTGGCCATCGCGTTCGGCACAGCTGATCCGCAAGACCTGCCCGCCATCGTCGCCCGTGCCCACACCCGCGTCCGAACGGGTATGCCCGATTGGCTTCTGCCCCTGTTCACCAAGCCGCTCATGCGCCGACTGCGAACGGATGCCGACGCCATCGAAGCGTTCAAGGCTGCTCTCAACGAACCGATGCGCATCCGTGAAGACAGTCCCATCTTCGCCGCCCCATGGGATTCCATCACGGAGGCATGTTCTGACCTGCAGCCGCTACAACGCGCGTATCTTTTCGCCGTCGTGCTGCGCCAAGTGGGTGCCCTGCCTCAGCAGGACGCGGCAGTGGTCATTGACGTCCTGGCATCCGCGTCGCCCGCCACCGTCGTGCACAACCCATTCACCAACCACGAGGGCCCCCTCCACCTCGCCCTGCTGGACCTCGCCACGTGGTGACGTTCGGCAACCCCTGATGACGACCAGCACGGCGACGATACCGGCTCCCCTCCACCAGCGTGGATGCGCGGGTCCTGCCAGCCCGTGATGCTCTCCCCGGGCCGGCTGTCGTCCAACCCCCATGGCATGGTGAGGAGGACATCGAACTCCCACTGCGACCTGATCCGCTGCGCCTGCGGCAGGTGCCTATCGGTCGGGGCATCCGGGATTTGCGGGCCGTGACCGAAATCAGTCTCAACGCGGCACACGATATGTCGCTATTTACAATTGGCAGCGCGGACTGCGCGCAGCGGTATCGTGATGTGAGGCGGGAACATTCAGCGGCGTCTGAGACCGTCCTTATCGACGCTCACATTATGGACCTCCCAGCCTTGGGAGCGTAGTGCGGGGAGCAATGCCTGGACGCGATCGTGATGAATGGCCATGGCCACCAGATGCGTGGGACGCGTGACGGCGACGAACACGAGTTGCGCTGCGTCGCGTACCCTCCCTGATGCTTCGGCTACGGGCTTGCCGTGGGCGAGCAGAGTCAGAACCTCGTGCAGATCATAGATGTGTCCGCTCTTGTCCAAGCATTCCAGGATCAGCGTGGCTGCGTGAGTTTCTCCCTTGGCATTATGGATCGTTCCCGCGATGGAGGTGACCACCGCGCTGTCCATTGGGCCGTCGTGAGCGTCGATGCCGTTCTTTCTTTCGACGTCATGAAAAGACAGCAGACCTTTGACGGCTGTGCGGGATTGGCCCAACCCACCGCACAACTCGTCCAGGATGTCGACGAGAGGCGCGGTGATGTCCTGCCAGGCCGCCGGATCCGCGAGGTCGCCTTCGAGTATCTCGAGAAGGGCACGACGGAGACGCCCATGGGGATGGCGAGGATCGCGCGACAGGCCGCTCAAGTTCGGAACGGCCTCCTCTCCAGCGGTGAGGGCGATCCCGGCGGAGTCGAGGAGCGAGCGCATTGCCGTCAGAAGCAGCTGGACGGCCTGCCCGGACTGACCCGGGCCTCGCCACAGTTCCTGAGCCTGTCGCGTCTGGTGAAGGAAGCTGGCGGGGGTGGCGTGTGTGGACGGGCGGGCGTATCCGGGCAGGTAACACTCGATGGACTGGGGCCTGCGAGGAGTGGTCCCCTTGGTGGAGCGAGCTCCGAGCACGCGCGGCGGACGATGGTGCAGCGTGGTGCGGGGGATGCGCTGTGTGACCAGGTGCTCGAACGCGGGCACCACCGAGTCCACGGACGCATCGTTGTAGATCATGAGGGCCAAGGTGCCGTCAGGGCCGACGCCTTCGATGCGTTGCCGGCGATGGACGGCGAGCGCGCCGGCGACGGCGGCGATCTGCGGGCCGAAGCGGCGACTGGTCGACAGTTCCATGGCGTGGGGCCGGGGAAAGGAGGCAGGCTCTGCGGCTTTACGCGAGTCGGGCGAGTAAATGCGCTGATTGATATCCCCCACGCGCTGCACGATGACTTCGTCGGCCGGGAAGACTTGGTGGAGCAGGCGTTCCTGTACGAGGCTCGTGTCCTGCATTTCGTCCAGGAAAACGAAGGGAAAACGGAGCCGGAGAGCCGCCCCGACCTCCGGGTTGCCATGCAGGTGACGTTCAGCGATCGCGAACATGCCCGCGTAGCGGAAGTATCCCAACTGTGCGAGTTTGTGCTTGATCTGCAGGAGCTGTTTATAGCTGTCGGTGTCATGTCCGAGCCTCAGCCCTGCGGGGGTGTCGATGGCGAGCGCCTCGTCGTGAAACACGTAGTGCATTGTGCGGAAAACCGCGAGTGGATCGTATTTGTGGGTGTTGCTGAGCCAGCTCCGCAGGGTCGAGAACCGATAGCCGCCAGAGGCCAGCAGACGGTCCGCGACACGCGCGTGCTGCTGATCGTCGAAGGAGCGCACCTGGATTTTTGCCGAGCGGAGTGCTGGCATGGCCAAAAAGGTGTGCGTGAACGACTGAATGGTCCCGATGAAGTGCGGAAATTGCAGGAAAGTTCTGCCCTTCGATGATCTCCGCAGACGGTCGGCGATTTCTTCGGTGGCCGTGTTCGTATGTGACATCACGCACACTCCTTGACCGGGCGAGGACCAGGAGTTCGCGAGCAACGCCAGTTGAGGGCCACCAGGCTCGTCTTTCCCGAGCCAGGGGCCGCCTGCAGGTCGAGCGAGGAGGTGCTTTGAAGAAAAGCAGACTGTTGTTCGTGCGACACCTCAAGTCCGAGAGCGGCGGCCAGGCTGGCGATCTGCTCGGCGGACAGCGCATCCTGCTGGCAGGGCAACGGCAGCACTCAGCTCTCCGGGCACAGATAGGCGAAGGCGTTACGGAGATAAGCTGGAAGGCCTTCATCACGCAGTTCTCTGGGCTCCAGCAGCCGGGCCGCATGCTGGGCGGAGATGGCCTTACTCGCTTGATTCGTCAGCAACGGCCGGTAGATATCGGCCGCGACCTCAGACAGCTGACGACCTGCGGCCATCCAGGCGTCGATGTCTTCGCCCGCCCGCTTCTCAATCTCGGTCAGCTGCGCTTCGTCGGGCCAGTCTCCTCGATGCGAGGCCTTGGCCGCCTGCACGGCCTGGTGCATGATCCGTGCTAGCGGCCACGATGCCACCGCGAGATCGTATTCGAAGGTCCACTGATCGGACACGAAGGTGCGGACCGCGCCGCCGTCCTCCGCGGTGAGCGCAGCGACGTGGACGGCAATCTCCTCGGGAGCGGTGGTACCGTCCTGCTTGAGTCTTTTCTGCGTCCGCATGTCCTCAGGTACGTCGTCGGGGAGTACGTCGCGGTCGCGGATGCACGCGACACGGACCGGGAGCGGCCGGCCGTCGCGCCGTTGAAAGATGCGGCTGTAGCGCATCAGCCCCACATGTCCGACGTTGACGACGCTAACGCCACAGGCAGTGAAGGATCGCTGGGTGGCGGCGGCGAGTGCGGGCAGCAACAGGGCCTCTGCGTCGCCCTCCACGATGGCCACCGCCCGCGCGAAGAACAGATTGGCTTTGGTGACGTCAAGGAAGCGGGCCAGGAAGGCGTAGTCGGCGGTTTGGAGTCTCGTCTGATCAGATGCGAGGCTGAAAGCGGCCCCCCCGGATACCAGCGTCAGCTTGTCCACGGGTATGGCAGCCGCGATGTTCGGACTGTGCGTGGTGAGGATGACCTGCACCGGATTGGCCGGAAGCCGTGCCTTCTCCGCGAGCAACTCCATAACCCGGCTTTGCAACTGCGGATGCAGGTGCGCTTCCGGCTCCTCAATCAACAACAAAGAGTTCATGTGGTTGTTGCCAAGCAGCAGCAGCTCTACGGACATGAACAGCGCGTTGTTGTAGCCCAGCCCGCGCCTGGTCCAGTGTGTGGTCGTGGAGGAGACCGCGAATTTCAGCTCCAGGCGCTCCAAGGCGCGGCTGAGGGAGGCGTCCCTGGACCAGGGTGGTGGCCTCATCGGTCGTCTCGTCGAAGTCGTTGTGATCTTGGCCGGTCATCTTGGGGTACTTCGCCAGGACCTGGGAGAGGCGAGAGTTGCGCCCAGGCCGCAGCTCTCCTTCTGCGTCCCTGAGTGGCCGCAGATAGGTGGCCTTGAGCATCTCGCGGGCCGCGCCGTCCAGGTGCGGCCCCTCGGCGAACTCTCCGGTGCGAACGGTGATCGCCACCCGGTTCGTCTGAAGCGGGTCGATCAGCTCGGCCCGCAGCGTCACATAAAGGGCTTGCTCGTTGTCCTTAGAGGTAAGCAATTCCACGAACTGAGCCTTCTCCTGCGTGGTTAACCCTCGCAGTACGCAGGTGATGGTGAAGGTTTCGGCGCGAGCCGAGTCATGACAATGGAAGTCGTCGATAGTGATTCTGTTGGTGTCCATGGCGGTGGTGAGCAGGCACAGCCGAATGGCATCGATGATGGCCGTTTTGCCGCTGTCGTTCTCTCCGACCAGGACGTTCAGTCCTCGATCGAAGGTGATACTCAGCGATCTGTTGACCGCTTCCGGACCGTTGGTCGCCATGCCGTAGATACGGAAGTTTTCCGCCCGGACTTCCGCCAAATACATTGGCCACCCGCCTTCATGTCTTCCTCGCGGGGCGGTTGTCCATGCGCAACTGGGAACGTTCCGCTCGGCCGCCTGGGCAGCTCATCCTAGGGCAGAACATCTGCACCAATGACATCAGTGTGCCCGCGAGCACCTGGGAAGCGCCGACGGTGCGACAAGCGCTGTGGTGTACCGCAGAAATCCATCCTTGTCCTGGCCTGACTCTGCCTCCACGACCAAGCTTTTCGGTCGGCACGTAACATATCCATTGACTTGGTCTTAAATCATCATAATGTCGGCCTCGATGACTCACGAGGTGGCCGTCCCTCCTGATCAGTTTCGGCTGGTCGGGTTTGTGCCTGATCGTCCCGTTCAGTGCGGGTGGGTGGCACGGCGGCCTGCCCGAGACGCTCGGTGGGCGGCGGTTCCACGAGCCGCGGATGGGACCCGGTTACTCCTTTCGGAATGGGTGGGATGCGTTCACGCTGTTCAGGTGGGCGCTGGCAGGGCGGATAGGCGCTGCCAGCAGGTCAGGAAGGCGTTCTTCCAGGGCCAGGTTCTGCTGATCTTCAGGGTGTGTCGGCGGGCGTGGGAGACCAGTCGGGCGGGAAGATGCCACAGGCAGTAGCGGAGGGTCTGCGGTTCGGCGCGGGCCAACTCCGCGTCGTCGTGCAGGCCCAGCAAGCGTGTCCAGGCGTCGATGTCGGCGGCGAGGTTGGCGGCGAGGTTGGCGGCGAGTACCCACCCGACGTTCACGTTCCACGTTTTCGACGGCAAATTGCGCAGGCCCATGGCCTTGTTCGTGCGTACCCTGTCCTCGACCTCGGCATGATCACGGTGCACGGCATCAACGAACTGGACGTGATGGCTGCCGGGGACACCACGCAGGCCGCGCGGGCCGAGGTTGGTGGCGGTGATCGCGTACTTCCAGCCGGTCTGCTTCTCCAGGTCGGTGAGCTGACGGGCATCGCGGGCCGAGGGCTTGACGCGGCGGACCAGCAACCGGACACCCCAGGCGGTGGCGCGCTCATCCAGCCCGGTCACCTCAGCGCCCTCGGCGCAGGGATGCACCGTCCCGTCCTGCCGCACGGCCTGCTGCCAGGCGCCGGCGGGGAGTTTGGCGATCGCGGCCTCGTCCACGTCGGTGATCTTCCAGCCGACGGTGAAACGGACCGTGCGCCGGGTGGTGTTCAGCCCTTTCATGTGTTCGACCAGGTCGCGGGTGGCGCCCGCGCTGTCGATCCGGAACCAGATCTTGGCCCGGAAGCCGTCGGGGATCTGAGCGATGGCCTCGGTGAGAACCCGCACGTGATCGGTGATGGTGTTGGACCCGGCCGATCCGGTCCGTAACAGCATCGCCAGTGACTCCTGCGTGTTGGCGCACCAGCCGGCCAGCGGGTGGAAGCCCCAGCCCTTCTTGAAGGTGGCCGAGGCGCCCTGTTTGTCGGAGTGAGCGGTGATCAGGGTGGCGTCCAGGTCGATGACGATCCACCCGGTGAGCACCTTGCCCGCCACCCGCAGCCAGGGGAAACCGGTCTCGGTGGCGGCGATCAGCTCCCACACGTGCCGCCGAACCCGGGCACGAGCTCGGGCCAGCTTGCTGTGCAGGAGCTCATCCTGGCCGATCGGCTCCAGTGCCCGGCGGATGGTGGAGTCCGACGGCGGCGGGCCGAACAGCGGCTCGTGGTGGGCCAGCAGGGCGATCTGCCGCATGCTGGTCGCGCCCAGCGTGATCGCCACCGCAAGCTGGACCAGCAGCACGCCCCGGTCCCATACCGGCGAGCCGCCCAGCCGGGCGAACACCCCGCCGAGCGCTCTGGTTAACCCCGTCTGATCAGCGCATTTACGCAGGAGCACGGCTCCCGCGTGCCCGATGAGTCCCTTGCCGTCCCCTTGGACTGACAAGCGGCGGTCCCATGCCGTACCGTTCACCCGGAAGGTGCGTCCGTTCTGTGCGATGTCTTGATCTAAGCAGTCAGATCATCGCAGGTCGGAGGCACCTTCTTCATTTATCGATCATCGGAGTGAAATTCCGGCTGAATAGCCGAGGTCGGCCAAGTGTGCCCTCCTTGCCGAATGTGCACCCTTCGGCGAGATGGCGAAGGGCTGTACGATGCCGTTGAACCACCGTCCGCGCCACGGTGAGTCGCGCACACAGCCTTCAGCCGAAGAGACGCTCCGCGTCGCAAGCGCGGCATCATCGCCCGAAGAGCGGCGCCCCATCCGCGTCCGCCTTCACGGTGGAAAGCCCCGTATATCGTTGATCTTCTCACTATGAGCATCAGGCGATAGATCGGCGGGCCGAGCCGACCGACAGCAAGCCTCGGGAAGTGAAGGACGATCGATGACTGAACCGATCCCGGAAGCAGAGGCATACATCCGATTCCGCCTGAGCGAGATGTCGTCGAGGAACGAGCACCATCGGTTCGAGGAGATCGCGACACGGGTCGCCCAAAAGCGCATCAGCTCGAATATCCTCATCGCCACTGGACCAGTCAGCTCGGGCGGTGATCAGCAGCGGGACGCGGAGTCGTTCACAACCCGGCTGCCTGACGAACTGCCGCACTCGGCGGGATTCGCCGCCGCGGCGTCGACCTCACCGGTCGTGGTCGCCTGCACGGTACAGAACGGGAGCTTGAAGCAGAAGGTTCTCGACGACCTCGCCGGTATCTGTGCTGCGGGTGCCGCGCCAGCGGAACATGTGGCGTTCTTCAGCGTGCACGCCATCTCCGAGGGCATTACCCACGACCTGCAGCGAACGGCGCGGGAGACGTACGGGGTGATGCTCGACATCTTCTGCGGTGCCGATATTGCGACGTTTCTCGCCCAGCAGGACCTGGTGTGGGTCGCACGGCACTATCTGGAGCTGCCATCGCATCTGGTGCCGCCGCTGGAGGGTGAGCCGGCGCCGCGATGGTACGCCGACCTCATCGAAG
The DNA here is from genome assembly GCF_059358955.1 of Nonomuraea sp. CX421. Classification (NCBI taxonomy): domain Bacteria; kingdom Bacillati; phylum Actinomycetota; class Actinomycetes; order Streptosporangiales; family Streptosporangiaceae; genus Nonomuraea; species Nonomuraea sp. CX421. The sequence continues at coordinate 47,029 of NZ_JCADBK010000039.1, forward strand.
GTCTGCGGCGCAACAAAGGGCCGATTGCCCTGACGCCAGCGGTGCAGGGGGAGGTCACGCACGGGCTCCGACATGCGACGTGGGACCAGGACGTGAACGCCGACTTGCCGGAATGGCTCAACTTCATGGGCATGTTCTTGGCTGACTCCAAAGACGATGAGGACACCGAATTGGTGTTCCGGGCTTGCTACGAGATGGCCGTCGCACGATTTCGCGGCATGGGAATCGCGGACGGCATCGAGGATCTGGTCCGCCGCGCCATCGGCTACGCGGGCACCAGCAACCGGCCGGACATCATCGACGATGCCGTGACCTTAGCCTCGTACTGGGGTGTGATGTGGAGAACGGGCGTCGCCAAGGCGGAGGCATCCGAGATCGCTGCGGCTATGGCGCGGCTGCGGGCGCATCTCCTCGACCTGCGCCGTGCGACCGACTCAAGCACGCATCCGGTCCGTGCCGCGACCCTGACCGGAACGCTTGCCTTCACGTACCTGGTTCCAAACTGGGAGAAGGTCGAAGCCGCCGACGGTAAGCCTGAACCTGCAGCGGTCGCTTTCGGCGTCGGGGTGCAATTCGACGAATCCGAGGTCGACGCCTCAAGGGTGGCGCAGTCGGGCCTGGTCGACCTTGAGGCTGCGATGGCGCACCTGGAGGAGCTGGTGGATCTGCTCCCGCGGGCGCGTGTGTACTCGCCCAGGCAATTGGCTCGCGTGTTCACGATGTTCGCCCCGGCCGCATCCGAGCACCCGAACTACGAGAAGGTGCGCGACGGCCTCGACGCCGCGCTGGCCCAGGTTCAGGGTGATGCCGCTACCGCGGAACGGTGCCGCGATCGCGGACTAGCCTTTCTGCGGGTCGGCAAGCCACTGCAGGGCCTAGCCGAGCTGCACCACGCGAAGATCAAGTGGTTCCACGGCGACACGTTGTACGGCGCTATCCTCACGATGCGATACCTGGGCTCGGTGTACGCCGATCTAGGGCTGATGTACGCGGCGAAGATGTACACCTGCACATCCGCCACCGTGGCCATGACGAGCGACGACCCCGATGTGAAGCAGCACGTGCCGAAAGCGCTCCTCGAAGCAGCCAGGTACGCGCAACAGGCCGGCACCTGGGTTGACGCGGCGGCCTTGACGGAGATCGCACTCATCGCCCGAGCCCAGCTACTGACCGATCCGTTCGACTGCGACCAGTACCCCGAGCTCACGGCGCACGAGACAAACGCCATCCTCGAGCTGGCCGGCATCCGCACGTTCTGGCCAGATCTTGAGCCACTCATCGAAGCCGCGCACAACACAACGAAGTGGTACGAGCGGCTCGTTGAGGCCATCAATCATGTCGACGCTGCATTCGACCTGACCGAGGAAGAATTCCAGGCTCGTGCGGCCGAGCAGCTTGCAGGACCGGTCCTCGGCGACCTCGGCCCGACCAGAGTGATCGACTTCCGGGCTCTCGGCGTCCGCTGGATCGTCGAGTTCGCCAACGACCGGATGACAGTGCTGGCTGCCGAGGGGTTCGTCGCTGCCCTCCAGATTCTCCTGGCCGATATCGCACTCATGCACCCGGTCCTCATCACCAGCACGGTCCGCATCACCGTTCAGGTGAGGGCGGGTACGAGCCACGGTACCGACAGCATCGACATCGACGACTCCAATCCCGAAGTCGTAGCCAGCGTGATCCTTTCCGGCACACTGGACGATGCAGCCGTCGTCGCACAGTGCTATCAGCTTCTCCAGGCGGTTCATGCCCGCCCGCCGAGAGATCTTCAAGACCTCCTGGAGCCACTGGTCAAAGGCGGCCTCTTCCACAAGGTCTCAGTCGGCCGGCCGTACACGGAGTCTGCCGCTCTCCTCGATGACGACCACTATGGTCGGTGTGCCGCTGCAACCAGGCCACTGTCGTCGGGAACTTTCCGGCCAGCCGAACAGGAGCATCTCGGGCCCTCGACTGCTGCCGGGCCGGGTTACGACCGCAGGGAAGCGCTTCAGGTCATCCACGAGCGGTACGAGGTTGCGAGCGATACCCTCCGGTACACCCTCCCGCGTCTCCTGGCTGATGAAGGTGGCCACACGACGATGGTGCGGCTGCGTGATGCGGGATGGCTCGACTGGCAGATTCTGGTGGCTCTGATGAACGCCGCCTGGAACTGGCGGATGCAGCACGCTGGTATCAGGCCTGACGTCGGCGACCCGAGGGTCATGGAGCTCGCCCGCCAAAGCGAGACTGCAGCATCCCCGCAGATGCCGCTCGCAGCGTTCGCAGACCACCTCATTGACATGCACATGGACATGCAGACCGCTATCGTCGCCAGCCGCTGGAACCTCCGCGGGCGGCAGGAGGCACCCGGCGAGGGAGCGATGCGTGACCTCCTGACCAGGCGATACGCATACGCAGCGGACGACGTCCCGCACCGCGACCTACTCAACTGCGTCGACTCGGAGGGCACCCTACTGCTCTTGGACGCGATTGCCGACGAGGGCAACGATGACTACGACTCCGAAGACTCGGCAAGCGTGTGACTGCGGCCCGTCGCGGCTTCGCGAATCAACGGTGGAGGAGGTGGCCTTGTTAGCCGCCACTATGGCCCGCACCTGCAGGCTCGGCAGAGTCTTCAGGCTCAGCGTCCTGCTGCTTGCGCAATAGAGCCTGCGCCACCGCGGCGGCGGTGACAGCCTCTTCGCGTTGCTGCTGGGCGGTTCTCAGCGTGAGGGTCAGGTCGGCGACTTGACCACGCAGCCGATCGGCCTCACCGGTGGCGTCGGCTCGGTCCTGAACGGCACTCTCGCGTGCCTGCTCGGCCACGGCGGCCATGGTGCCGGCCTGGACGCGCTGCTGTTGTTCGGCGGCCAGCGCGTGGCGTAGCCGCTCGGCCTCCTCTGCGTGCGCCGCGGCGGTGCCGCGGGCCAGGTCGCGCTCCTGCTCAGTCTCCCGGGTCCGAAGATCCTGCTCCTGCAGGAGGCGACGAAGACCCGCGAGCTCGTGCTGCCCGTCCTCGGCCTGCTGTTCCAGTTCGGCGATGTGCGCGGTCGCGGTGGCGTGCAACTCGGTGAGCTCGGTGGCCCGCTGGCGGGCGGTGTCCCGGTCGTGCTCGGCCTGACGTTGCCGGTTGGCGGCGTCAGCGGCGACCTGCTCAGCTTGGACGCGCGCGTTCTGGTGCTCACCGACCTGCCGCCAGGCGTCCTGCTCGCGCTCCTCGGCGCGGTTACGGGCGGTCTCGGCCTGGGCGCGGGCCTGTTCGGCGGCGGCGATCCGGGCTGCGGCGGTGTTGGCCGCGGTCGTGGCGCGTTGCTCGGCCGCCGCAGCGGCGGCGCGGGCCTCCTCGGCGGCCTGTTCGGCGGCCTCGACCTGGGCCAGCGCGCCGCTGCTGAGCTCGGCGAGCTGGGCGCGCAGCGCCTCCTGGGCGACCCGCCATTGCTCGCCGACCGCCAGCAGCGGCGTGATCAGGTCCTGAGTGCGCAGCAGTGCGTTGGCCACGGGAGCGGCGTGCACGGTGGTGCGCGCCCGATAGGCGGCTGCCCGGCAGGCGTCGCTGCAGTATTTGGCGCGGCTGCTGCGCCCGGGCAGGGCCTTGGCACAGCCGGGACCGGCGCACCGTAGCTCCTCTGCCGTTCCGTTACTCCCGCCGTCCGCTTTGTCGTCACCTTTGTCCGGTACGTCCGCCGCCGCAGTTTCCTGATCGTTCGTCACAGGCGGCAGCGTAGCGTTCGCAGCGTTCGATCGCAGCAGTTTCGTGCGTTCGCAAACGATCCTAAGGTTCGGCCTGACCCGTGATAACCTTCCTTATCGCGGGTCAGAATCGCGGCGCCGGACCGGTGCCGGACGGGCCACGGAACGGGCGGGAGACGGCGTGCACGACGAGCGGGAGGCGCTGCCGGCCCCGGTGGCAGGGGAGCGGCCGCCGATTTATCCGCTGCCAGAAAATACGGGGAGCGATAGCGGGCATACCACCGCGGACTACGCGCTCAGCGCGCGAACCCAGGAGCGGATCGCCGACGGGGTGCCGGCCAACACCCGCCGCGCCTACGCCCGGCAGTGGGCGCTGTTCACCGCCTGGTGCGCCGACCATGGCCGTATCAGCTTGCCCGCCACCGCCCACACGCTGGCCGAATACACCTCCCAGCTGTGCGAAGCCAGGCAGGCCCCGGCCAGCATCGAACAAGCCATCGCCGCGGTGCGCACCATGCACCGGCTGGCCGGCCACACCGGACGCCCGGCCACCGAATCCGCCCGCCTGGCGCTGCGCGCCTACAAACGCCGGCGCGCCGAAGCCGGCGGCCGCGGCCAGCGCGAAGCCCCGCCCATCACCATCGACGCCCTGCGCGCCATGGTCACCGCCTGCGACCTCGACACCCCGATCGGGCGGCGCGACCGGCTGCTGCTCGTACTCGGTCTGGCCCTGATGGGCCGCCGCAGCGAACTCGTCGCCCTGCAGCGCGACGACGTGCGCGAGGTCGCCGACGGCCTCGAGGTCACCATCCGCACCTCCAAGACCGACAAGGACTCGGCTAGCGAGACCATCGCCATCCCGCGCGGCACCCACCCGCTCACCGACCCCGTCGCCGCCTGGCGCGACTGGCTGCACGTCCTCGACCAAGCCGGGCACACCAGCGGGCGGCTGCTGCGCCGCATCAACCGGCACGGCACCATCGGCCCCTCCCTCGGCGCCGACGCCGTCAACACCATCGTCCGCGACCTCGCCGTCCGCGCCGCCGTGCCCTCTGCCGACACCGTCACCGCGCACAGCCTGCGCGCCGGCGGCGCCACCGTCGCCTACGCCGCCGGCGTCCCCGTCGCCGTCATCGCCAAACACGGCCGCTGGGCCCCCGCCTCACCCGTGGTCCTGCGCTACATCAGAGCCGTCGACCGCTGGCGCGACAACGCCATGCGCAATGTGGGGCTCTGACCAGCGAGAAGGCAAGAGCGGCAAGCGCGCGACTTGTCGATGCACTGGACGCTCCTGTGGACGCCGCCATGCTGCGCACACTGCGGTGGCCAGGACGGCGACCCGCAGATTTCAGGCACTGTCCCATCCGCGCGACCAGGCAGGGCTCGACGCAGGATTACCGGTGGCGTCGAGTAGGACGAACGCCAAGAAACTCACGTGTCTGGTCCTAATAGCGCACCTCTCTCGAGGGACAAGGCGTCTATTGGATGTCCTGGATCCGCACTGACATCCGCTGGCACCTCGGCGCTGACAACTCGCGGCAAAACGGCAGGTCATCTGCCCGTCAACCAGGTCAGTGGATGGCACTTGTGCCACGACGTGTCAGCAGAGCGAAGGTTCCCTCGCACGGATTCAGCTGCCGAAACGCCGCAGAACTGCGAGACCCTCGCCCGTCTGACGGCTGCACCACACAGCCGACACGGAAGCATGCATCGACGCGAACTCTGTCGTTAACATGGCGCTGACCTGCGAAAGCGACGTTCACGTCCAGGGAGATGGTGTGCGGGTGATCTAGCCCATGCTGTGGTGCGGGTGAGATCCATGTGACAAGAGACG